>CABSNH010000224.1 GCA_902478985.1 uncultured Collinsella sp. | reverse complement strand
ATGAGCCTACCCGGCGCTCCGGCGCCGTTATCGAGCCCTTCCTCGAAATCTTCGACGACCGACTCGCGACCGATGAGCATCGGAGGCCGCTTGCCAGCCGTGGGCTTAAAGGGATTTGGATTCATGTCGGCCTCCTCGGATCGATAAACCCTGGTAACAGTTATACCAACTTATACCGAGTTATACCAATTAAATGCGGCAAAGAGACTGACCCTCTATCACCTATGGCCGAAAAACTCGGCGTCCGCCGCTCGCCAGGGGCGGAAGGTGGCGGGATCGACCTTTACATGAGCTGCGGCGGGTACGTCGTACCATTTGACCGTGTAGCCGGCGCCGTGAGAGCAAAAGACCGAGTCGGGCGTGTTGGGCAGATCGGCCTCGGGCTCATAGGCGGCCGTCTCGATTACGCACTCGGCATCATGGCAAGGCGCATAGCCGGCGAACTCCAGGTACAGATGCCCACGACCACTCGTGTAGGCAGCCACCTCCAGCGCGTAATCCTGCACCTCGGATGCCGGTACGCGACCCACAAGCGTCGCCCGATCGCCCGCCATCGTCGGTGGCTCGTACTCGGCACCCATGCGCGTGGCATCCGAGAGCGCCCGGCCCACGCACTCCCCCGGCACCTCGAGCTCAAAGCGATACCACGGCTCCAACAGCACCGTCGCGCCGGCCTCACGCGCCTGCATGAGCCCCTGACGAATCGCGCGGTACGTGGCCTGGCGAAAATCGCCGCCCTCGGTGTGTTTGGCATGCGCACGGCCGCCCGTGAGCGTAATGCGCACATCGGTGATGGGCGAGCCGGTCAGCACGCCCAGGTGATCGCGCTCCATGGCGTTGGTGAGTGCCAGACGCTGCCAGTTAAGATCGAGCTCGTCGGTCGAGGTCACGGTGCCAAACTGCACGCCCGAACCCGCCGGCAACGGTTCCAGGCACAGATGCACCTCGGCATAGTGGCGCAGTGGCTCAAAGTGGCCCACGCCCTCGACCGGCTGCGAAATAGTCTCCTTATAGAGAATGCCGCCAGACTCAAACGCAACCGAAAGGCCAAAACGATCGGCCAACACCCGCTGCACGACCTCGAGCTGCACCGCCCCCATGAGCTGCAGATGTATTTGTTCAAGATGCGTGTTCCAGCTTACGCCGAGCATGGGATCTTCGTCCGCCAACTCAGTCAGCGCTTTGAACACCGCGTGGACATCGTGTTCGCCCGGAAGCACCGTATAGGTGAGGACCGGAGCAATGACGGGCGCATCGCCCGCGGGCTCCGCGCCCAGGGCGTCCCCTGGGCGAACGTGCGCAAGACCCGTCACAGCACAAATACCGCCAGCAGCAACTTCTTGGGCAAGCTCATACTTCTCGCCGTTATAGATGCGTACCTGATCGACCTTCTGTTCCCATGCCTCGGCACCGGAACGTCCGTCAATCATCTGCTTGGCATGCAACGTGCCGCCGGTCACTTTAACCCAAGCCAAGCGCTCGCCGTGATCCCCGCGGCTGACACGATAGACGCGCGCGGCAAACTCAGGGAGCCACGCCTGTTCGCGCATCAGCGCGCATATGCCATCCAGCAGCTCGTCCACGCCTTGGTCCTTGAGCGCCGAGCCGGCAAAGCAGGGAAAGAGCTTGCGCTCGGCAACCATGCGCGACAGCGTTGCGACAGAAAGCTCGCCCGCTTCAAAAAACTCCTCGAGCGCCGCCTCGTCCAACGCAGCAGCGTCCTCCTGAACGGCGCCGCCCGCCAGCAGTTCGTTGGCATCCAGGCAGTCCTCGGAAAGACGTTGCCTAAGTTGTGCCAGCAAAACATCGCGGCCGGGATTCTCCAAATCGATTTTGTTGATGAAGATGAACGTCGGGATGTCATAGCGCGCAAGCAGGCGCCACAGGGTTTCGGTGTGCCCTTGCACGCCGTCGTTGGCGCCCACAACCAAAATCGCGTAGTCGAGTGCGCGCAGCGTGCGCTCCGCCTCGGCAGAAAAATCGACATGCCCCGGCGCATCCACGAGCATGACGTGGGTATCGCCATGGTCGAGCACGGCCTGCGACGAGAAGATCGTGATGCCGCGCTCGCGCTCAATCTCGTTCGTATCCAGATGCGAATCGCCATCGTCCACGCGGCCGCGCTTGCGAATGCGACCCGCGTTGAACAGCATGGCCTCGGCCAACGTGGTCTTGCCGGCATCAACATGCGCCAAGATTCCAACGACCGCTTGCTTCGACATGGCTCTCCTCTTATTACAAGCCCATCGCACGCGACAACAGGCATCCTCATTCCACACTGGATGATACAATTTACGGGCCGGCGGGCGAAGCGGGCCCTATCCCCCGACCGAGCTCATCGCCCTGCGTTGCCGCGCGGCGATTTTCGTAGGTTCGCGCCTTGCGAAAGCCGGC
>CABSNH010000223.1 GCA_902478985.1 uncultured Collinsella sp. | reverse complement strand
GTTCGTCGGCAGCGTCAGATGTGTATAAGAGACAGATGCAGATGGGCTCCTGGTCCATGCCGATAAAGAGGGTGTCGGGCTCGCGGTGGGCGCGCTCGACCAGATAGGTTCCCTTGCCACAGCCAAGATCCAGGTGAAGGTGTTCGAAGGGCTTGCTGCCAGCTGGCGCGCAAGCCTCGCGCCAATCTCCGGCATAAGCCTCGGGGTTCGTCTCAATCGCATCGGCGTAGCGCTCCAGGCGCTCCTCGAGCACAAAGTTCTTAGGCGTGCGAACGTGGACGGCTCCCATGAGGCTCCTTGGTCATAAGTATGGAACGCATAGCCGCGCGTTCCGTCAATGGGTTGAAAAAGGGTGGGCATAGTTTGCCCGAAAGATGCGGTGTGGCTCGGTGGCGAGTCGTCGGTGCCTACAGGCGTTTGAGGATTACATAGCGGTTGAGCTCTCCGCTGCGACCGTCGGCATGGAAGCGCTCAAGCTCGCGTACGGGGACCTCACCGCTCTTGTAGAACGTGCGGACGCCGCGCACCAGGTCGGTAATCTGCTGATCGTCAAAGTGATGGCAATAGCGGTAGGCGTGGCGGTCGTTTTGCCAGCCAATGAGGTGGTCGCCGGCTTCAAACTGCGCTGAATCGTAACCCTCAAACGGCGGGGTGAGCTCGGCGCGGGCCTCGGCTCGAACGGCCTTGCGCGCCATGCGCTCGTCGTTCATAAACTCCCAAAAGCTGATGGCGATGATGCCGCCTGGGCGCGTCTGGCGCACCAGGGCGTCGAGCACGCGTACGCGGTACTCGCACGACGGCACGTGGTGCATAAAGCCAAAGCAGACTGAGATGTCGGCGAGCGGGGCGTCGAAAAGCGCGTCAGGCGCCTCGGCGGGATTGAGTTTCATGAGGGCATCGAGCACGTCGAGCTCCTGGAAGTGCAGGTTGGGAATGCGCAGCGCGTGGCCATGTGCATCGATGGCCAGGTCTTGGCACGAGTCGACGCCGTAAAACTCAAACGGGCAGCTGGCATCTGCCGAGGGGTTTGCGCCGTCGACGCCCTTGGCGGCAAGTGCGCCGCCGGCGGCAAAGTTCTCGAATCGCATATTGCCGCAGGCGAGATCGAAGACGCGGACGGGATGCTCAATCGTGGCGACATCGAGCTGTTCGAGCGCGATGTCCATGGTGCGCACCCAGCCGGGCCACGGGGCCTGGCGCGTATCGGAGAAGGAGGCGGAGTGCTCGCGATAGAACGTGTTGTTGAGCTGGATGAGCGATGAGGCGAAATCGCGGTTCACGGCGCGGAACTCCCTCCGTTGGCGGTGCGAAATAAACAGTACGACCATACTACCGTTAACGCCGCAACGGGGACAACCGAGCTGCGGGTCATTGCTTTGTTTAGACACATTTCCGCAGCTCATATGTGCCCGCAACCGCCGGTTGTCAAAAATCTCACTAGAATAGGTGGCATGCTTTTGGCGGTGGCGGATAGATTTTTAACTGTGCAAGGCGCCTTAAGAACAAAAACGGTCCGGCGGCACGGCTGGCATCACATAGGAGGAACCATGAATGTAGAAACTGCGCAGCGGCTCGCCGACCTTCGCCGCAGCAAAGGCTTTAGCCAAGAAGGGCTGGCGCGAAAGCTGGGGCTGTCGCGCCAGGCGGTCAGTAAATGGGAGCGCGCGGAGAGCTCACCCGATACCGAGAACCTGATCTCGCTCGCCAAACTCTATGGCGTGAGCTTGGACGAGTTGCTCAATCCGAGCGACGAGATTGAGGACGATATCGAGTTTGAGAACGAGGACCGCGCCCGTCAGCGCGAGGCCGAGGCGGCAGAGCGTGCTCGCACCCATGAGGCGGCAGCGCGCGCCACCGAGGCGGCAACACAGGCGAGTGATGCCGCGGCCAAGGCGGCGCAGGCGGCGAGTTGGAGCGCGCAGGCTGCCAATGCGGCGACGGCTCAGGTGACGGGTGCCGGTGCGACCAGCGTGACTCCGGTGAAAGGTCCGTTCCAGTCGTTCCCGTATTGGGCTGTGTGCTGGCTGCTGTTCTTTTTGCTGATGTTCCTGTTTGGCGCCGGCCCCTTTGCCGCGCTGATCTTCTTTACGATTCCCATCTATCACTGGGTGGCGCGTGCGCTCGATGGTGATTGGGCACGCGGGGATATTCAGGTTGGTCCGGCACCGGTGGCGGTCAAGGCACAGGGGAAGGATACTTCTGCGGAACCTGATGCTGACGTGGCTACCGCGGCCACCGCTGAGCCATGTGCCAAAGAGGGTGATGAATGATGAAGCTTTCGCATGAATCCAAGCTGCGCCTGGGCGTCGGCATCGGAGCGTTTGTACTGATTATCGGGCTTGTTTTTGGCGTTTCGCGGACTTTGATTCATTTTGATGGCCCGTGGGCTGTCTCTT
>CABSNH010000222.1 GCA_902478985.1 uncultured Collinsella sp. | reverse complement strand
CGCCTGCGCCACGGCACCCCTTTGGCACCGCCCGATTTACCGCCAGTGGGGAATTTCACCCCGCCCTGAAACAGCAATTGCAAGTGTAGCACGAGCAGGTATTCGCGCAAGTATGCCAAGGGTAATTTATGGTGGGGACCAGTTGCCGCAACAACCACGTTCCCCGCCCATCCCAAAGTAGCGCGCCTTTCGCGGCAAAGCCGCGAAACAGCGACCGGGACATGTATCCCCATCAGCCACGATCTCCGCCCACGCCGACCTCAAGGCCGTAAACGCAGGGGATCCGGGGGCGTGACGGGGGTTTCTCTCCGGAACATTCCGCAGGACGCAAAGAGGCTCCGCAGCGCGAAGCGCGATGCGGAGCCTCTTTGCATGTCCGAGGACGTTCCGGAGAGAAACCCCCGTCACGCCCCCGGATTCCCGGTGGGAGTTCTAGACCTTGTCGGCCTTAGTACATACCGCCGCCCTGCTGACCAGCGGTGGCAGCAGCGATGGCATCCTCAAGCTGAGTGTTCTTGGGCACATCGGAGACAGTAGCCTCGGTGATGAGGATCAGGCTGGCGACAGAAGCAGCGTTCTGCAGGGTGACGCGGCTGACCTTGACGGGGTCGAGGACGCCCATCTCGATCATGTCGCCCCACTCGCCGTTGGCAGAGTTGAGACCCTGGCCGGCGGGCAGCTCGGCAACCTTGTCGACCACGACAGCGCCCTCAAAGCCAGCGTTCTTGGCGATGGTGGCGACCGGAGCGGTCAGAGCCTTCTTGACGATATCGACGCCGATCTTCTCCTCGGGGTCGTCGATCTCGACAGCGTCGAGCGCAGGCACAGCGTCCATGAAGGCGACGCCGCCACCAGCGACGATGCCCTCCTCGACAGCAGCGCGGGTAGCCTGCAGGGCGTCCTCGACACGATGCTTGATCTCCTTGAGCTCGGACTCGGTAGCAGCGCCGACCTTGATGACGGCAACGCCACCGGAGAGCTTGGCCAGGCGCTCCTGGAGCTTCTCGCGGTCGAAGTCAGAGGTGGTGTTCTCCATCTCGCCCTTGATCTGGGCGATGCGGGCGTCGATGGCCTCCTTGGAGCCAGCGCCACCGACGACGACGGTGTTGTCCTTGGAGATGGTGACGGACTTAGCGGTACCGAGCATATCGGCGGTGATGTCAGCGACCTTCACGCCCAGCTCGTCCAGGGCAGCCTGGCCACCGGTGAGGACGGCGATGTCCTCGAGGATGCGCTTGCGGCGATCGCCGTAGCCCGGGGCCTTAACGGCGCAGACGTTGAGGGCGCCACGGATCTTGTTGAGGACCAGGGTAGGCAGAGCCTCGCCGTCGATGTCCTCAGCGATGATGAGCAGGCCGCGGCCAGCGCGCTGGACAGCCTCGAGAACGGGCATGATGTCCTGAACGCTGGAGATCTTCTGATCGGTGATGAGGATGTACGGATCCTTCATCACGGCCTCCATGCGGTCGTTGTCCGTGACGAAGTAAGCGGAGACGTAGCCCTTGTCGAACTGCATGCCCTCGACGGTGTCGATGGTGATGTCGAACGTCTGGGAATCCTCGACGGTGATGACGCCGTCCTTGCCCACGACTTCCATGGCCTCAGCGATCTTCTCGCCGACCTCGGGGTCACCGGCGGAGATGGTACCGACGGAAGCGATCTGCTCCTTGGTCTCGACCGGCTTGGCCTGCTTCTTCATCTCGGCGACGGCGGCGTTAACGGCCTTGTCGATGCCGCGACGAATGGCCAGCGGGTTGGCGCCAGCGGCGACGTTGCGCAGGCCGTCGTTGACGATGGCCTGAGCGAGCAGGGTTGCGGTGGTGGTGCCGTCACCCACGGTGTCGTTGGTCTTGGTGGCGACCTCCTTCACCAGCTGGGCGCCCATGTTCTCGATGTTGTCCTCGAGCTCGATCTCCTTAGCGACGGAAACGCCGTCGTTGGTGATGGTCGGGGCACCGAACGTGCGCTGCAACGCAACGTAGCGGCCCTTGGGGCCCATGGTGACGGTAACGGCGTCGGCCAGAGTGTTGACGCCCTTGGCAAGCTTAGCGCGGGCATCGGTGTTGAACGTAATGTTCTTTGCCATAGTGGGTAATCCTCCAAAAGAAATGTGACTCGCGTCGCCGCTTCCGAGTCCTATGCGACGGCGCGCTCAAAGACGAATCAGAGAGTCTGACGAGACTAGGCCTCGACGACGGCGTAGATGTCGTCGGCACGCATCAGCAGATACTTCTCGCCGTCGACCTTGACCTCGTTGCCACCGAACTTACCGTAGATGACAACGTCGCCAACCTTGACGTCCATGGGGATGCGCTCACCCTTGTCGTTGACCTTGCCGGCGCCCACGGCAACGATGGTGCCGCGCTGCGGCTTCTCCTGAGCGTTGCTGGCGATATACAGACCAGAAG
>CABSNH010000221.1 GCA_902478985.1 uncultured Collinsella sp. | reverse complement strand
AGTGCGGCCTCTTCGATCTTCATCGTGGCGCTCTCGAGCACGCGGCAGTCGGCCGGGACGGAGTCGCCCGCCTCGAGCATGATCACGTCACCGGGCACGAGCTCGGCGCTCGGCAGGTGCACGAGCTTGCCGTCGCGCAGCACCTTGGACTGCGCCGCGCTCATCTCCTGCAGCGCCTCGAGAGCCTCCTCGCTCTTGGCTTCCTGGACCACGCCCAACACCGAGTTGACGATAACGACGAACATGATGATGGCGACATCGGCAAAGTCCGCCTCGCCCTTGACCATGCCCGTGAGCGCGCTGATGACGGCGGCAACGATCAGCATGATAACCATGGGGTCAGCCATCTGCTCAAAGAAGCGCTTCCACAGCGGCGTCTTCTCGGCTTCCTCGAGCTTGTTAGGGCCTGTCTTGGCGAGGCGCGACGACGCCTCGTCGTTGCTCAGGCCGAGGCTCTCATCGACACCTTGGTCGCTGAGTACCTCCGCCGCGGCGGACAGGTATTCCTTTTGCATATAGAGTCCCCTCCTGGGATTCGGGCCACTCAGCAGATTGATGCCCGATCATAATTCCCAGGAGAAGGGCAAGGGCTCATCAAGGCTGCCGTGCTGAGCGGCAGTTGATAGTGGAGCTATGGTACCCCAAAGCGACGCGTCTAGCCAAAACATTCCATCTGGAAACACGGCACAGGCGCAACGGTGCAGACAGTGTGATGCTCAAGATTGGTAAAACGTTTTTTCTTCGGCGCATCATCAAACTGAAATATCGCCCAGATAGCAGCGGTTAGAACGGTTGGTAAAGTTTTTGCATATACCGTTTTTTCGCAAAAAATGAACTTCTAATTCGGCATACGGTCGATTTTTTGGGGTATTCGGTCGGCATTTCGTTATAATCATCTCAGTTTTATTTCTTATGGTTTATCTATCAGCGCAAGACGATGTCAGATGGAGGTCTGAATGTACAAGCGCACCAAGATTGTATGCACCATGGGTCCCGCCTGCGATAGCGACGAGACCATCCGCGAGATGATCAAGGCGGGCATGAACGTCGCCCGTTTTAACTTCTCGCACGGATCCTACGACGAGCACCACGGTCGCATCGAGCGCGTCCGTCGTATTTCCAAGGAGCTCGGTATGCCCGTCGGCATCCTGCTCGACACCAAGGGCCCCGAGGTCCGCACCGGTCTTCTGGTCGATGGCAAGAAGGTTGCCGTCAAGACCGGCGACAAGATCGTCGTCACCGCTCAGCCCACGTCCGAGGATTTCCACGGCACCGCTGAGCACATCTCCCTCGACTACCTGGCTCTGCCCTCCGAGGTCGAGAAGGGCTCCCTCATCCTGATCGATGACGGCCTGGTTGCCCTCGAGGTCGAGTCCGTCGACGGCCAGGACATGACCTGCGTCGTTAAGAACGACGGCCTGATCGGCGAGCGCAAGGGCGTCAACATGCCCAACGTCAACATCTCGCTGCCCGCCATCACCGAGCGCGATCGTCAGGACATCCTCTTTGGCCTGACCGAGAACATCGACTACATCGCCGCTTCCTTCATCCGTGACGGCGAGTCCGTCCGCGGCATCCGCAAGCTTTGCCGCGAGAACGGTGGCGAGCACGTGACGATCTTCCCGAAGATCGAGTGCGCCCTGGGCGTCGAGAACTTCGACGAGATCCTCGAGGCTTCCGATGGCATCATGGTCGCCCGTGGCGACCTGGGCATCGAGATCAAGCCCGAGCTCGTTCCGCACATCCAGAAGGAGATCATCGCCAAGTGCAACGCGGCCTACAAGCCCGTTATCACCGCTACGCAGATGCTCGACTCCATGCAGCAGAACCCGCGCCCGACGCGCGCAGAGGTTGCCGACGTCGCTAACGCCATCTACGACGGCACCGACGCCGTTATGCTTTCCGGCGAGTCCGCTGCCGGTAAGTACCCGGTCGAGGCCGTCAAGATGCAGGCCAGCATTGCTCTCGAGACCGAGAAGTACCTCCCGGCTCACGCTCCGCTCGAGGTTCCGGCTGACGCTCACGGCACCCGCGTCGTCAACAACGTTGTGGGTATGTCCGCTGTGAACATGGCCACCACCGTTGGCGCCAAGTGCATCACCGTGCCCACGACCACCGGTCGTACCGCTCGCCTGATCTCGCACTTCCGTCCCAACATGCCGATCTGCGCTTTCTCCCGCCACGAGTGGGCCGTCCAGCAGATGATCATGTACTGGGGCGTCATCCCGCACCAGGCAGAGATTACCCAGGGCACCGTCAACGGCACGATCGTCAAGGCGATCGAGACCGCTAAGGAGCTCGGCTACGTCAAGACTGGCGATTTGACCGTCGCTACCGCCGGCGATCCCCGTATGAGCGTCCAGCTCGAGGACAAGGTCTCCTCGACCAACGTCGCTTACGTCGCTCAGGTGCG
>CABSNH010000220.1 GCA_902478985.1 uncultured Collinsella sp. | reverse complement strand
GTCCTACCGTTTGCGGACGAATTGCTACCGCTTGCCGAGCACGTGACATACGAGGCGCTGGAGGCGTTGTCGCCCACGCGATGCGCCGGCTGCGAGCGCTCCGGTGCGCTGATCTGCCAGGATTGTCTGGCATCGCTCGCGCTCATCGACCCGTGCCATAGCTGCATCCGATGTGGTGCCCCGTTTGGGGATTTGCTGTGCACCGAGTGCTCGGTCGAGGGCGCGTCTTCGGCAATGGCCGAGGCGCTCGATCGCTGTCTGGCGTGTGCCGTCTACGCACATCCGCTGCCGCGCATCATCAAGGCGTACAAGGATGCGGGCGAGCGCCGTCTGGCACCGTATCTGGCGGAGCTATTCTACGACACCGTCTTGCATGCCCAGGCGGCAGCCCCCGATCGCTACGGCGGTGTGCTGTCCGGCGCCGATGCGGTGGTGTTTGTGCCCGCGACTGCGGCAGCGTTTCGGCGGCGTGGATTCGACCATATGGAAGCAATCGCGCGCTCGTTTTGCGATCTTTCGGGTGTGTCGTTGCTGGACGCCCTGGTCAAATACGGTCACGGTGACCAGCGAGAGCTCGGTCGCGATGAGCGCCGGGAACATGCCCGGGGCATGTATGAGACGGTCGAGGATGTGCGCGGCTGCCGTCTGCTGCTCATCGATGATGTCATTACCACGGGCGCGACCATGGCAGCGGCCTCGGCGGAGCTCAAGCGTGCCGGCGCCGCAGCAGTCGATGGCCTCGCTATCGCACGCGTTTGGTAGGGGTGGTTTTGTGGCAGTGAAGCTAGCGCGGCGCATCGAGCCGACAAGCGAGCAACTGGCGGCCTCCGTAGTCCTGACCGGTGCCTCGGCGCTGCGCATGATGCGCGCCGAGCGCCGACAAATGGGTTACATCAGCTGGAGAGACCTCGCTCCCGATGAAGAACGCCGTGTGCTGCATGCATCGTCTCCCTCGGCCGAGGACATCTATCTTCCCGATTTGGTGCGGACCGGAGCCGTGAGTGGCGAGGTCCAAGAAGACTTGTGCCTGCTGGTGGGGTCGGCGAAGCAGCGTCGTCGCATGCCTGGTGCAAGCTGGTCCGTTTGTTCTGCAGGCCTGCCGGACGCCTCGATTTTGGAGGTTGAGCCGGGGGTGTACAGCTTGTCTCCCGAGGCCCTCTGTGCCGCCGTTGCGCGCGAAGTCGGCTGCATCCAGGCATTTGCCCTGGCCCAGGAGCTGTGCTCCAAGATTTCGCTGAGCGATCGCGGGCAGTATCTGCCCCCTTACAGCTCGCCCACCGTGAACAGGCTTGCAAAGGATAAGGACCAGCCGTCAGATGTGGGCTACTTTGAGGTCGAGCCAGTGCTGACGCCCGATCGCCTGGCAGATTACCTTGCGGCATGCAAGGGGAGCGCGGCCAAGCAGCTGCGGCGGCTGTGCCCCTTTCTGTCGGAAAACCTGCGCTCACCCATGGAATGCATCATGCTTGCCATGTTTTCGCTTCCGTTTTCCTATGGCGGATTTGCCTGCGGTTCCTTTAAGACCGACCACAAGATCGAGTTCAACGACCGTGCGCAGGCGATCTCGGGGATGCCGTATGCGGTTTGCGATGCCTATCAGGAAGCAGCTCGGTTTGACCTGGAATACAACGGTGAACAGGGCCATTCGTCTCGCGGCGGGCGCATTCACGATGAAAAACGCAATACGGGTTTGGCGTCCATGGGAATCGAGGTCGCGACGGTCAACAACGAGATGCTCTGCGACATGGAGGCGATGGAAGCGCTCGCATGGCGCATCCACCAGCGTATGGGTAAGCGATATCAGAATCGTGTAGAGGCTCGTCGAAAGAGGCAAGATGCTCTGCTGAATACGCTCCGAGCGTGCTTTGGGCTCAAGCCGGCGTAAAACTATGGCTTTATAGGGGGTCTGTTTATATGCCCTGTGCAAAAAACGGCAAATATGAGTACTGCTACTAGATTAGTGACAGCAAAAATAAAGAAACTTGGGCCGAAAAACTGGATTCAGCGAAGAGATAATAAACGAATGTGGAATATCTTGGCGCCAAGCGGGCTGTGCGGAACTCAAAAAGGGCTCGTGGGGCGGAAATACGCTGCTACTAAATTGGTAGCAGTACTCATATTTGCCGTTTTTTGCACACGGCACCCTGAGACGGGTGCCCCGGAGCTCCCCGTAGGGGAGCTCCGGGCTTCATGGGGACACGAATGGTCCGCTTCGACCTGCAAAATCTGTGCTCACGGTGCGAATGACGTCCCTAACCTTAAACTATAGCTTGAACTTAGCTATAATGCGCTACGTTCCTGCCAGGCTGTGGTTGCGGACGGACGAAATGCCCATCCTAGTCCAAGACAGACGCGGTCAAAGGGATCCACGTAAGCGACCGCGTGCGCGCGGCGCGATCATGGCGCGTCCTAGA
>CABSNH010000219.1 GCA_902478985.1 uncultured Collinsella sp. | reverse complement strand
GCCTCGACCACCTTGGCAATGAGGTGCCCGGCGCGGTCGCGGTCGTGCACGATGAGCGGTGCGGGGTTGCGGGTGAATTGTTCCATCAGACGCTCTACGGCGGCAGCGTCGGTGAGCGGGATATTGTCGCGGCGCAAGGCCTCAAGAACGAGGCGATGGCAATCCTCTTGAATGGGATCGAATGCCATGGGGCCTCCTTTGCTGCGGTTAGGGTTCAAATGTTTCTATATAAGGTTCTAGTTTACCCGCATGTGGCACACCGGGGGTGCCGCACTTGGACTTGCACCTTTGCACCACGAAGACGGATGTCGCACAAATGTCGGCACCTTGGACGACCGAGTGGTATCACGGTGCCGCAAACGGTCGATTTTTGGCGGCGAACGGTGCATATTTTGGAGGGGCACCGTCCTGCCCAGGATATGTAGTCAACCTTGATAAAACGTTTGCCCAGCTTGGGAGTATGAATGCCGCACAAGGGTCTTCAGGGATAGAAAAAACGTTTCATCATTGGCGGCTTTAGGTGAATAACTGACCAACCAGAACGGTAAAATAGTGTTTGTCTGAGCGTTGAGACGTTTAGACATCGCGCATTGTCATCGCCGGCAACGCGCAAACCGGTCCTAACGGAGCCAATTGGGTGCTCCGTTATATACGCAAGTCTAAGAGGGGCTTGTTTAGGAGGCACAGTATGGGACGTTTTACCAATCCTCGCGATCTGTACTTTGGTGAGGGCGCTCGCCACGAGGTGAAGAACCTCAAGGGCAAGAAGGCCATCATCGTTTCTGGCGGCAGCTCTATGCGCCGCGGCGGGTTCCTGCAGGACGTCGAGAACGACCTTAAGGAAGGCGGTTTCGAGGTCAAGCTGTTCGAGGGCGTCGAGTCCGACCCGTCCATCGAGACGGTCATGAAGGGCGCCGAGGCCATGCGCGAGTTCGAGCCCGACTGGATTATCGCCATCGGCGGCGGCTCGCCCATCGATGCCGCTAAGGCCATGTGGGTCTTCTACGAGTATCCCGAGGAGTCCTTCGATAACATCATCCAGCCGTTCAGCTTCCCCGAGCTGCGTCAGAAGGCTCACTTCTGCGCCATCTCCTCCACCTCCGGTACCGCTACCGAGGTCACTGCCTTCTCCGTCATTACCGACTATGCCAAGGGCATCAAGTACCCGCTGGCCGACTTCAACATCACCCCTGATGTCGCCATCGTCGACCCCGAGCTCACCTACACCATGCCCGCCAAGCTGTGCGCTCACACCGGCATGGATGCTCTGACCCACTGCATGGAGGCCTACGTTTCCACCTGCGCCTCTATGTTCACCGACGCCAACGCTCTGCACGGCATCCGCGAGATCGTCGAGTGGCTGCCCAAGTCCTATGCTGGCGACCATGAGGCCCGTCAGCACATGCACGAGGCTCAGTGCATCGCCGGTATCGCCTTCTCCTCGGGCCTGCTCGGCATCGTTCACTCCATGGCTCACAAGACCGGTGCTGCCTTCGAGAACGGCCACATCATCCACGGTGCCGCTAACGCCATGTACCTGGGCAAGGTCATCCAGTGGAACTCCAAGGATCCCCGTGCTGCCGAGCGTTACGCTTACGTGGCCAAGGAGATCCTGCACCTTCCCGGCGAGACCAATGAGGAGCTCATCGCTGCGCTCGTCCAGAAGATCCGCGACCTCAACGACCAGCTCAACATTCCGCAGTCCATCAAGGATTACGCGAATGGTGGCGTGAAGGTCGACGCCGAGAACCCGCAGATGGTTTCCGAGGAGGAGTTCCTCGCCAAGCTGCCCGAGATCGCCGCGAACGCCGAGCAGGACGCCTGCACGCCCGAGAACCCGCGTGAGACCAAGGCTGCCGACTTCGAGAAGATCCTCAAGGCCTGCTACTACGACACCGATATCGATTTCTAATCGACTCTTGTTATCGTAACGAGGGGCTCCGCACGTATCTGTACGGAGCCCCTTTCTTTTTTAGAGAATGGGATAGTTATGGCTGCAATTTTCAATAGCCCCAGCAAGTACATCCAGGGTCCGGACGAGCTCGCCAAGCTCGGCTCCTATGTCGAGCCGCTCGGCGCTAAGGCCCTCGTCATCGTGACGCCTTCGGGCAAGAAGCGCGTCGGTGCCAAGATCGAGGGCGGCTTTGCCGAGGCTAAGGCCGAGCTGCTGTTTGAGGACTTTAACGGCGAGTGCTCCAAGGGCGAGGTCGATCGCCTGGTTGCGCTCGCTCGCGACAACGGTTGCGACATCATCGTCGGCGTCGGTGGCGGCAAGATCCTCGACACCGCGAAGGCCGTTGCCTACTACCTGGAGTCTCCGGTTATTATTTGCCCCACCATCGCCTCGACCGATGCCCCGTGCTCGGCACTTTCGGTGCTCTACACCGATGACGGCCAGTTCGACAAGTACCTCTTCCTTAAGGCAAACCCCAATATTG
>CABSNH010000218.1 GCA_902478985.1 uncultured Collinsella sp. | reverse complement strand
ACACCCTAGAGTTCGTCGGCAGCGTCAGATGTGTATAAGAGACAGCTTTAGCGCCAAGCTCTCCCGCATGCACAACAACACCAACGTGCTCGCCTTTGGCGCCCGCGTCGTGGGCTCCGAGCTCGCCAAGATGATCGTCGATGAGTGGCTCGACGCCGAGTTTGAGGGCGGCCGCCACGAGCGTCGCGTCAATCTCCTCAACGAAATCGACCAGACCCGCGGCCTTAAGGTCGTCGACGAGGCCTAAGCCGCTCAGCGCCACATGCCAACAGCAAGGGGCCCGCTCGGAGCACATGTCCGAGCGGGCCCCTTCTTAGTAGCTTTTTGAATAAAAAGAGCGCCGCGGATGAAGTTCCGCGGCGCCCAAGCCACACGCTAACAGCTTTAAGGAGTCAAAGCTGGTTTAGCCAAAGAAGCGCTTAATCTCGATTTCGGCGTTCTCCAGGCAGTCGGAGCCGTGAATCACGTTGGCGTTGACATCGACGGCAAAGTCGCCGCGGATGGTACCAGGAGCAGCGTCAAGCGGGTTGGTAGCGCCCATGAGTGTGCGCATCTTGGAGACAGCGGAGAGACCGGAAACGACCATCTTGACGACCGGACCGCTCGTCATAAAGTCGCACAGACCGCCAAAGAAGGGCTTGTCCGCCAGGTGAGCGTAGTGCTCCTCGACGGTAGCGCGCTCGAGCGTGGTCATCTCCATGCGCTCGATGACAAGGCCGCTGCGCTCAATGCGAGCAACGATCTCGCCGATCTTACGGTCGCGCACGGCGTCGGGCTTAATCATGATGAAGGTCTTCTCGATAGCCATAAGGTAGCCTTTCAAGTAGGTTCGCGCGTGCCCAAGTCCCATTCCGGCACCCGCCTGGACTGCATCGTAACAGAGTTTTAGCTGCAGTTAAACAGAAAGCTGTTTTTTAAAACGTTACAATTTATTAAAACGTTCCATTTGTGTCACTTCTGTTTTGAAGCCCGATTAGAGTACCATCCGACCGCACATCAACCGCATCGAACCGAGCGGACGGTCGGTTGCCGCCCGTGAACGTACCCCCTTCACAACCTGCCCAAAGGTCCTACAGAAGTTCTCGACAAGCCCCTCCCCCATAGCAACAAAATACGGGCGCCCGCAACAGCAGACGCCCGTAAAAGCAAAAACGATTTATCAATAAATGGCCAAAGCCGCTTCAGCCAAACCCTTACTTTGCCCCGTGGCCCATCTCGACGACCTTAGTCAGCGATCCAAACACGCCCTCGTCGGCCACGAGCTGCGCCTCGGCACGCTGCAGCTGCACGGCAACGGCGGCAGGAGCGGTGCCGCCCTCGGTCGTACGCGCGGCGACAATCGACGGGATGTCGAGCGCCTCGGTAATGTCGTGCTCAAAGAGCGGGCTCGCCTCCTGGAACACCTCAAACGGAAGGTCCTCAAGATTGCAGCCGCGCTTCTCACACATCAGGACCAGATGACCCACCACGGCATGTGCCTCGCGGAACGGCAGACCGCGCTTGGCCAGGTAATCGGCAACATCGGTGGCGGCAAGGTGCCCCACACCGCACTCGCGCGCCATGGCATCCTCGTTGACAGTCCAGGTCGAAATCATTCCGGCCATAACCGACAGGCACTGCATGAGCGTATAGGCAGTATCGAGGGCGCCCTCCTTGTCCTCCTGCAAGTCCTTGTTATAAGCGAGCGGCAAGCCCTTCATGGTCACGAGCAGCTGCACCAGGTTGCCATAGACTCGGCCGCTCTTGCCGCGGATAAGCTCGGCAAAGTCGGGATTCTTCTTCTGCGGCATGATGGACGAGCCAGTGGAGTACGAGTCGGAAAGCGTGATAAAGCCAAATTCGGAGCTCGACCACAGCACGATCTCCTCGGAAAGGCGCGACAGGTGCATGGCCATGACGGAACCGGCGTAATGCAGATCGAGCAGGAAATCACGGTCGGAAACCGCATCGAGCGAGTTGGGAATCACGCCCGCAAAGCCAAGTTCGGCAGCCGTCATCTGACGATCGAGCGGATAGCTCGTACCGGCAAGCGCGGCAGCGCCCAGTGGGCAGTTGTCGGCGGCGTCAAAGGCGGCCCGCAGGCGTGTAAAGTCGCGCGCGAACATCCAGGAATACGCCAGCAGATGATGCGACAGCAGCACGGGCTGAGCATGCTGCATGTGCGTGTAGCCCGGCAGAATCACCTTGTCATACTTTTTGGCCGCATCCACCAGCACATGGCGCAGTTCAAGATTGGCCTCCATGAGCTCCTTAGCCAGCGCCTTGACGCCCAGGCGCGTATCGGTCGCCACCTGGTCGTTGCGCGAACGCCCGGTATGCAGGCGCTTACCAGCCTCGCCGATGCGAAGCGTCAGCTCGCTCTCGATGGACATATGAATGTCCTCGTCGTTGATATCGAAGGTGAAGTTGCCGGCATCGATATCCTGTTCGATTGCGGTCAGACCCTCGGCAATCGCCTGCTCGTCCTCGG
>CABSNH010000217.1 GCA_902478985.1 uncultured Collinsella sp. | reverse complement strand
GTGCAGGCGTGAGGGCGATATTGCCCGCCTGACACAGGTTGACGACAGCGGGGACGGGAATGGGCATGAGACCGTGGGCGCAACGGATGGTTCCGTGGCCCTCGGAGAGCGACTCGACCACGATGTCCTCAATACCCAGGTCATCGAGGCAGATGGCGACAGAGCAGACATCGACGATGGAGTCGATGGCGCCCACCTCGTGGAACATGACGGTCTCGGGCGTTTTGCCGTGAGCCTTGGCCTCGGCAGCAGCGAGTACGGAAAAAATGGCGAGGGCACGACGCTTGGCGCCATCGCTTAGCTGTGAGCCGTCGATGATGGCGGTGACGTCCGCCAAAGAACGGTGGTGATGGTGGTGGGCGTGATGATGGTCCTCATGGCCATGCTTGTGGCAGTGCTCGTGTTCATGCTCGCCATGGTCATGATGGTGGTGCTCATGCTCGTGCATGTGCTCGGTGCCCGCTTCGTTGCCGTAGAGCCAGGCCATATCGTGATCATGGTTCTCGAGCTCCTCTGCCAGCTGAACGTCAAAGTCGCAGGCGTCGATGCCATGCTTGTTTACGCGTGTAACGGCAATCTCAAAGCCGTCGACCGGCAGCGTGGCGAGCTGTTCGCGCAGGTGTTCCTCGCTGGCGCCCAGGTCGAGCAGGGCCGCGACGGTCATATCGCCGCTGATGCCCGAGGTGCCGTCGATGATAAGCGTATGCTGATGGTTGGACATGGAATGCTCCTTAACGGGCGCTGGGTGTGCCTGCGCTCAGATGATTGATAAGACTTGCCTGGTAGGCGGCGCCAAAGCCGTTGTCGATATTGACGACCGAAACGCCGCTGGCGCAGGAGTTGAGCATGGCGAGCAGCGCGGCTACGCCACCAAAGCTCGCACCGTAGCCCACGCTGGTGGGAACGGCAATGACCGGACAGCTCACCAGGCCGCCGACAACGCTCGCCAGTGCGCCCTCCATGCCGGCAATGGCGATGACCACCTGTGCCTGGGCAAGCTCCTCGGCATGTGCGAGCAGACGGTGCAGGCCGGCGACACCCACGTCGTAGAGGCGGTCGACCTCGTTGCCATAGAACTCGGCCGTCAATGCGGCTTCCTCGGCGACGGGCAGGTCGCTCGTGCCGGCGCAGGCGACGACGATGCGTCCGTTGCCAGTGGGGGAGGGCTTGCCTCCCACGAGGGCGAGCTGTGCGTCCGGGACATATCCCAGGTCGATGCCGTTGTCGAGGAGCTCCGAGGTGCGGGCTGCCTTTTCGGCGTCCAGGCGCGTGACCAGGATGCGCTCCTGGCCGGCATCGTGCAGCGCTTCGATAATGGCGGCAATCTGCTCGGCGGTTTTACCGGCGCCGTAGACAACCTCGCCGGCTCCCTGGCGCACCCCGCGCGAAAGATCGAGCTGCGCAAAACCCAGATCGGCGGTTGGCGCCGTCTGGATGCGCGTAAGGGCGACAGCCGGGGTGACTACTCCGCCGGCAACATCGCTCAGCAACTGCTCAAGATCTCGCTTATCCATATATGTTCCCTTCGACGGCGCAAAGTCTAGCACTCAAAGGGTATGTTTCCGAACACTAAGACAAAATTGTTCGGAAACTATAGGACAGACTGATTCAATTGTTAGAAGAATCGACTAGTCGCGCAGGATGATGTCCATGGCGAGCATCAGGTTGCGCTCATCGATGGCAAACGGGGCGGCTTCGCGCGTCTTGGGCTTGGCGCAAAACGCGATGCCCGTGCCCGCGGCCTGAATCATGGGGATGTCGTTGGCGCCGTCACCGATCGCGACGGTGTGGGCCATGTCGACACCGCACTCAACCGCCCAATCCAGCAGCTGGATGAGCTTGGACTCCTTGGTCACAATGTCTGCCGCCAGCTTGCCGGTGAGCTTGCCGTCCACGACCTCCAGGCGGTTAGCGAGGCAAAAGTCGATGCCAGCGGCGGCCACGATCTTGTCGGCGACCTCGTGAAAGCCGCCGCTTACCACGCCGACCTTCCAGCCCTTGCTGTGTGCCGAGCGCACAAGCTCTAGCGCACCGGGGGTAAATGTCACACGCTCAAAGGTGCGCTCGAATACGCTCTCGTCCAGGCCGGCGAGCAGCCCCACGCGTTCCTCGAGTGCTTGCTTAAAGTCTAGCTCGCCGCGCATGGCGCGCTCGGTGATCTGTGCCACCTGCTCGCCCACGCCGGCCTCTTCGCCCAACAGGTCGATGACCTCTTGGTTGATGAGCGTGGAGTCGATATCCATAACGATGAGGCGTGCGGTCATGACGGGCCTTTCCGAGTGCAGTTGTATTGGGGCACATTGTCGCACGCGGCGCGCCTTGGCGACGGCCAGGCCGCGTCAATTGTTTCGTCTCCGTCAAGTCTTTGGGCAAGAGCTACTTTTTCGCGGCACATCGACGCGGGTGCGATAAGATAGAACGCCATGTCCGGCTGCGCGGTTTACGCAGGCTGGGCAAATCTGTACGACGCCGCCCGGAACGACA
>CABSNH010000216.1 GCA_902478985.1 uncultured Collinsella sp. | reverse complement strand
AGATTTCTGCCTGTCTCGTGGGCTCGGAGATGTGTATAAGAGACAGCGTCATAGGCGCGGAAGAACGGGTAGTACAGAACGAAATCGACGACCAGGATAAGGGCGAGCATCACAAAGGCGAGCGGCTGGAAGCCCAGGCCCATGATGGTGCCGATGGGGCCGGGGACGGTCCAAGGCAGCGTGTACATAAAGCCGTTCATGCCCAAGAAGTCGATAAAGATCTTGAGGATCCAGATGTTGGCGATCGGGGCAAAGACAAACGGGACAAAGAAGACGGGGTTGAGCACGATGGGTGCGGCGAACAGCAGCGGCTCGTTGACGGCAAAGCACACGGGGACGATAGCGGCCTTACCGACGGCGCGCATCTCCTGGGACTTGGCCAGGAAGCAGAACATAAAGACCAGGACGAGCGTGGCGCCGGTGCCGCCCATGCAGACGACGAAGTACTGGGCACCCTGGGTCAGGACAGCGGAAGCGTGCTGGCCAGCCTGGAATGCGGCCAGGTTGTCGGTCATGTTGGCAACGAGAGCGGCGGCGATGGCGGGCTCGACGATCGAGGGGCCGTGGACGCCCACGAACCAGAAGAGGCTCATGGCGCCGTAGATCACAGCGAGGCCGATGTAGCCATCGGCAGCGGTGAACAGGGGCTGGAACACCTGGATGACACCCTGGGCAAAGCAGAAGCCAAAAGCAGCGCGGAAGACGATGTCAAAAACCCAAAAGACGGTGATGCAGACGGAGAAGGGGATGATGTCCTTGAAGGTCTGCGAGATGTTGGGCGGAACCTGCTCGGGCATCTTGACGGTGATGTTGCGCTTAATGAAGAACTTGTAGATGATGCCGGTCACAAACGCAGCGATGAAAGCGGTCAGCAGGCCCTTGGAACCAAGGTAGGTGGTGTTGAAACCGCTGGCGGCGTCCGTGGCGATCGTGTCGCTCGAAAGGAGCAAGAAGCCGATGATGGCCGCGCACATGCATGAGATAAAGTTGATCTGGTTGTTCTTGGGCAGGTCGCGGTTCTGAGCGTCGGCGAAGTGCTTGGCGGTGGTGGCGGCGCAGGCGATGGCCAGGATGCCCATGGAGTAGTTGTAGCACTTCCACAGAGCGTTGTTGATGTCATCGGGCCAGTAGAAACCCCAGATGTTGGGGACCGAGGCTACCAGGCAGAAGATGGACGAGAAGATGATGATGGGGATGACGGAGATAAAGCCGTCGCGGATCGCCTTGAGGTACTTGTTGCGGGCGATCGCGTTGAAAAAGGGCTGGCCCTTTTCGATAGTGGCGATGAGTTGCTCCATGCAATGCTCCTAAGAGTCGGTGGGTTAGCAACGATGGTAGCTTTTGACGTTCGGTTGCCAAAATGTTGACGTTGCCATTTTGTGACACAAAAAAAGACGCGAACCGGTGGTTCCTGTGCCTGCGAACCGTCGATTCCTTACGCGTAAACGTTTGAGCCGCCCGGTGGCTCTGTGTTTGCACAATGGCAACGTTAACATTTTGGCGACAAAAGCCGTTCGGGGAAGCAAAAATGTCGGTGAACGGTAGGTTTTGGGTGGTGAGCGTATGGTGGGGGAGGCGTTAGATATACTTGAAGACGTTTCATTTGACTGCGTAGGGTGCCACCAATGGCATCGTTGACATAGAAAGATCGACCTATGGCCGCTGTTAAAAAATCGGTATCCGTCAAAGACGTGGCGCGCCTCGCGGGCGTCTCGGAGCAGACGGTCTCGCGCACCGTGCACGATTCGCCCAGCGTGCGCCTCGAGACCAAGGAGCGCGTGCGTGCCGCCATGCGCGAGTTGGGGTATCGCCCCAATTTTGCCGGTCGATCGTTGCGCCGTGGCAAGTTTAAGACCGTTGGCGTCGCCATGTTCAACATTACCGGTACTGGCAACCTCGACCGTATGGAGGGCTTTGCCGCCGCCGCCGATAAGCACGGCTATGCCATCACCCTCACTAAAGTAGACGGGCATCCGTATACCCTCGAGAGCGCATCGTCACGCATGAGCGCACTGCCAGTGGACGGTATGGTTGTGATCATGAATCGCATGCCGGCGGATTTTGGCACTTTCGAGCCGCTGCCCGGCATGCAGACGGTGCTCGTTACGATGTTGGAGCACCCGCTCTGTTCAACGGTCGATAACGACCAGTTCGATTGCTCGCGCCAGGTGGTCGAGTACTTGCTGGAGCGGGGGCACAAGACCGTGCACTTTGTCTCGTGTCCCGAGCGCTCGCTTTCGGGCATGCGGCGCGAGGAAGGCTGGCGCGAGACATTGCGCGCGCATGGCATTGAGCAACCGCGACTTATCCGTGGCGATTGGACGGCGCAGAGCGGATATGTCGCAGGTCAGGCCCTGGCGGATGATCCGACCTGTACTGCCATCTATGCCTCCAACGACGCCATGGCCTACGGCTGCATCCGTGGGCTCGAGTCGCGCGGGAAGTGCGTGCCCGAGGACGTGAGCGTGGTGGGTGTTGACGCTGTCTCTTATACACATCTG
>CABSNH010000215.1 GCA_902478985.1 uncultured Collinsella sp. | reverse complement strand
CGGCAGCGTCAGATGTGTATAAGAGACAGTCCTTTCGCCCGCACCATTAGATGAAAGAGCTCCCAGCAATGGGGGCTTTTTTGTTATGGGCCTCCTGTTGGTGTCACGTGGCTGCTTCGTGCGGGTATCCTAATGCCAACGTGTGCCTATCAGAGGAGAGACCATGCTGTTTTCCGGTATCATCGCCGCCCTTACCAGCCTTTTGATTCCCATCATCATCCTGTTGCTGCTGCTTCCCAGCGCCTGCTATGTCGTTGAACAGCAGCATGCCGTGATCATCGAGCGTCTGGGCAAGTTTAACCGCATCGTCAACGCGGGCTTCCACATGAAGGTGCCCGTGATCGACCGCAAAGCCGCCACGGTGAGTCTACGCACCATGAAAAACGGTTTTGGTATCGACGTTAAGACTCAGGACAACGTGACCATCGGCCTTGAGGTCTCTGCTCAGTACCACGTGAGCTATGACATGGGTGCTGGCCCGGCGGATTCGGGCATCTACAAGAGCTACTATATGCTGCAGGAGCCCGTCGACCAGATGCGTGACTTCATCACCGACGCCCTGCGCTCTTCCATCCCTGTCTATACGCTCGATGAGGTCTTTGCCAAGAAGGATGACATCGCCAAGGACGTTAATGCCACCGTGTCCGAGCAGATGGCTGCCTACGGCTTTACCCTCGTGTCGACACTCATCACCAAGATCGCGCTGCCGACCGAGGTCGAGAACTCCATGAACGACATCAACGCCGCCCAGCGCAAGCGCGCTGCGGCACAGGAGCTCGCCGAGGCCGACCGCATCAAGCGCGTCACCGAGGCGACCGCCGAGGCCGAGGCTATGGAAAAGGCGGGCGAGGGCATCGCCAACCAGCGCAAGGCCATTGCACTGGGTATCAAAGATTCGCTCGAGATCATCCAGGAGACGGGTGTCGGCAATGACGAGGCCAACCAACTGTTCATGTTTACGCAGTGGTCCGAGATGATGACGGAGTTCGCTCGCACGGGTAAAACCTCGACGGTCGTGCTGCCGAGCGACTTTTCGCAGTCGGCCTCTATGTTCGAGCAGATGCTGGCTGCCGGTAAGGTTCAGAACGAGTCAAAGGAGTAGGCACGCGTGAAATACACCGTCGTTTGTGTTGGCAAGCTCAAAGAGCGCTTTTGGAAGGACGCGTGCGCTGAGTACACCAAGCGCCTAGGCGCCTATGCCAAGGTGGATATCCGCGAGGTGGCCGATATCGACCCGGCTAAGGCGGGCGGCGTGGATGCCGCGCGCGACAAGGAGGGGGCGGCAATTCTTGCTGCATTGCCGTCTCGAGCGCATGTGATCCTGCTGGCTATCGAGGGCAAGGAGCGTTCGAGTGAGGAGCTCTCGGCGAGGCTCGACGATCTTATGCTGCGAGGCAGCAGCGACATCGCCTATGTGATTGGCGGTTCGGACGGCGTGAGCGATGAGGTGCGCGCCCGCGCCGACGAGATGCTCAGCTTTGGACGCATTACCTTGCCGCATAACTTGGCGCGCGTGGTGCTGCTGGAGCAAATCTACCGCGCCTGCAAGATCAGCCGTGGCGAGCCGTATCACAAATAGGTCGGCAATACGAAACAATGGCGTGGGACAATAGCTTTCGTTTTGAAGAGCGTGTCTGAGAGGACTATGAGATATGAAGATTGGATTTGTCGGTTTTGGCAATATGGCGAGCGCTATGGCCGATGGCTGGATCGCTGCCGGTGTAGCTGCGAGCGACATGTGCGCCTGCGCGGGTCGCTACGACGCACTGGTTGAGCGCTGCGAGGCGCGCGGCATGGTCGCCTGCCACGATGCCGCCGAGGTTGTCGCCGCATCCGATATCGTGGTCGCTGCGGTCAAACCGTACATGATCGAGAAGGTATTCGCCCCGCTCAAGGATGCTCTTGCCAAAAAGGTCGTTCTGTCGGTTGCCTGGACCTGGGACAGTGCCAAGTGGGAGCAGGTCCTGCCGGGCGTCGCGCATATCTCGACGGTGCCCAACACACCGGTTTCGGTGGGCGAGGGCGTCATCGCTTGCGAGAAGGCTTCCACGCTTAGTGATGAGCAGAGCGCCGTGGTGCTTGATCTGCTTGGCAAACTCGGTGCGGTGGTCGAGCTCGATACGAGCCTGCTGTTTGTGGGCGGCACGGTGGGTGGTTGCGCTCCGGCATTTGTCGCCATGGCAATCGAGGCCCTGGGCGATGCGGCGGTCAAGCACGGTATCCCGCGTGCCGATGCCTATCGCATTGTGAGCCAGATGGTGTTGGGTACGGCAAAGCTGCAGCTTGCAACTGGCCAGCATCCTGCGGCGATGAAGGATGCCGTATGCTCGCCCGGTGGTGCCACCATCAAGGGCGTCGTTGCGCTCGAGGACGCCGGCATGCGCAGCGCCCTGGTCAAGGCAATTGACGCAACTCTCCAATAAAACCGACCAAAAAAGACAGGTTTATTTTGGCAGGTTTTTCCTGCGGTTTTGTCACATGTACGAAACTGTCTCTTATACACATCTGACGCTGCCGACGAACTCTAGGGTG
>CABSNH010000214.1 GCA_902478985.1 uncultured Collinsella sp. | reverse complement strand
GTATAAGAGACAGCGCAAGGAAGAGCTCATTGAGTCCGACCCCGCGTGGGGGCAGATTGTCTGCCGCTGCGAGACGGTGCCCGAGGCCGAGATCGTGGCCTCGATCCGACGCCGCCCGGGCGCGGTTTCGGTCGAGGGCGTCAAGCGCCGCTGCCGTGCCGGCATGGGTCGGTGCCAGAGCGGTTTTTGCCAGAGCCGCGTGGTGGCGATTCTTGCCCGAGAGCTGGACTGCGACCCCAGCGAGGTGTTGTTGGAGGATGCCGGTTCTTGGCTGGTTGAGGGACTTTTGAAGGGGGTGCGCTAGGATGGCAGAACTCAAATCGAGCGCGATTGATTGCAGCGTCGTAGAAGCCGTACAAACGCAAGCCTTCGACGTGGTCGTTATCGGCGGCGGACCTGCCGGCATGGCGGCCGCGCTGGCCGCTCATAAGGCCGGAGCGCGCGTGGCCATCGTGGAGCGCGAGCAGCACCTGGGCGGCATCCTCCGCCAGTGCATCCACCCCGGCTTTGGCCTGTCGCACGTTAAACAGGAGCTCACCGGTCCCGAGTACGCGCAGCGCTTTATCGACCAAGTGCGCGCGACCGACATTGCGCTGTTCTTGGCCAGCATGGTAATTGGGATTGATTCAGGCGAGCCTACGGAAGACACCGCGGTCCATACCGTCACGCTCATGAGTCCTGAAGGCATGCTGCAACTCACCGGGCGCGCGGTCGTCCTTGCCATGGGTTGCCGTGAGCGCACCCGCAGCGAGATCAAGATCTCCGGCAGTCGTCCCGCCGGCGTGTTTACGGCCGGCCTGGCGCAGCGATACATCAATATCGAGAACCTCAAGCCCGGCTCGCATGCCGTCATTTTGGGCTCGGGCGACATCGGGCTTATCATGGCGCGCCGCTGCACGCTCGAGGGGATTTCGGTCGAGGGCGTGTACGAGCTCATGCCGTACGCCAACGGCCTGCGCCGCAACGTCAAGAACTGCCTGGACGATTTTGAAATTCCGCTGCACCTGTCCACCACCGTCACACGCGTGATCGGCCACGACCGCGTGGAGGCCGTCGAGGTAAGCCAAGTCGACGAGAACCTGGCGCCCATTGCCGGGACGGAGCGCATCGTTCCGTGCGACACACTGCTGCTTTCGGTGGGATTGATTCCCGAGAACGAGCTTTCGGTTGCCGCTGGCGTTGAGCTTGACCCGCGCACGCGCGGCGCCGTGGTGGACCAGAGCCTGCAGACGGGCATGCCGGGCATCTTTGCCTGCGGCAACGTGCTGCACGTGCACGACCTGGCCGACAACGTGACGACCGAGTCTGAGCGCGCCGGCGCGGCTGCGGCGGCGTACGCGCTGGGGACCGGCGCGGGCGCCGTTCCGGACTGCGAGCTCTCGGTCTCCCCTGCCGGCATCGCGGGCTACGCGCTGCCGGCACGCATTACGGCTGTGGCACTCACCAAACTCAACTTCCGCGTACGCCGGCCAGTCGATGCCGCCCGCGTGCGCATTCTGGCAGGCGACGAAGAACTGTTTGCAGGCAAGGTCCGCCCGTTTAAACCGAGCGTCATGGAGAGCTTCCCGCTGCCGGCAAAGGTGATTCAACGCGCACTCAACCTGGGTGTTAGCGAAATTGTCCTGTCCGTCGATCCCATTGAGGAGGGGTAAAGCCATGAGCACGAATGCGACCGAGACATTGCAGTTCAACTGCACCACCTGCCCATCCGAATGCCTCCTGACCGTGGATGTGGAGCGCGACGCAGACGACGCCGTGGTAGAGGTGCGCTCCGTGACCGGCAACAGCTGCCCGCGCGGCGATAAGTTCGCTCACCAGGAGCTCACCTGCCCCATGCGCGTGCTCACCACCACCGTGGCCGTATCCGGCGGCGACGAGGCGCTGCTGCCCGTGCGCACGGCCGAAGCCATCCCGCTGGCACTTCACGTCCAGGTCATGGACCTCATCCGCGGCCTGGTCATCGAAGCCCCCGTCCGCATGGGCGACGTCGTGCTGGAGAACCTCCTCAACACCAACATCGACCTAATTGCCAGCATGGACATCGACCCAGCCTAAGCAGCTAATTTAGGACGGGGCTCTTTAGCTACCCCCGCCATCCACCCCGCCCCTCCTCAATTGCGGTGAAATAGTTCCTGATTTCCGCCAAAGCCCCGGCATCCAGGAACTATTCCACCGCAACTATCCTTGGAATCGGTATTTAGCTTGTGCCTACTTTAGTGCCAATTCAAAACTATGCCGGATTACGGGGCTGATTCGGAGACCCCCATCCATATCGGCAATTTACGATTTTTGATAAGCCGTCTACCTGCGGTTTTAATTTCGCGATTTTTCCCATGGTCAAGTAATACCGGTCCAGCCCCGTAATCCGCCATACTTTTGAAACCAGCCCATTTGGGACGGGCCTCTTTTAGCTACTTTTGCCCGAACGTTCGCTCAAATGATTTTTCTGGGACGGGGATTAAACAATCATTCAGCACCCAAGGGACTGCGGACAAAAAGTTGGACCATCAGGTCTGGTTTGGAGTCCGCATGACAT
>CABSNH010000213.1 GCA_902478985.1 uncultured Collinsella sp. | reverse complement strand
CATCCGGAATCCCGCGCAGCAAAAGCCAGCAGGCTATGCCGCCCACACCATAGATGGGGCAGCACGGCCCCAGCAAAAAGCCGCTGTTGGCAAAGCACCCGTGGTTGAGCATGGCGCAGACTGTCGATTCCCATGCCCAGCCGCAAAAACCGTAGAAGGCAAACGAGAGCACCAGCGCCGAGAGCGGACAGGCGGCAAGCGTCGCGCCGTCAAATGCCATGTCGATCGCGGTCCCCACCGTCTACCCTCTCCTCTTTTCGCTCGATTCGTCACTCACGCCATCGTCTGCCTCATCCTTGCGCGGCAGACGGCCGGCGATCGTCTCGCGCAGAGCACACCATTTATCCGCCAGGCATACAATCCATGCCTCACGACACGTCGGCGGCACCGGCACCAGCGGAAACATATGGCGCACGATAATATTCCGCTCACGAGACGTCAGCTCAAAATCCTCTTCGGCTCGCGCCAGGGCAAAAAACGGGTGGCGAAAGCCATGCAGCCGATGGCTTGGGTCGGGATCGTGCCAGTCATAGAGAAAGTAATCGTGCAGCAGGGCCCCGCGCAGCAACGAGGCGCGGTCGACCGAGACACCGACACGGCCCAGGCGCTCGGCAAAGGACAGACTTGCCCGCGCCACCGAGGTCACATGTGCATAGACCGTCACATCACCATGCTGGATAAACCCGTGCGTCAGGTCCAAGCGGCCCGCCTGGGCGAGCTGACGGGCGGCATAGTCAACCTCGCGCGCGATTTTCTCGGCACGAACGGTATCGAACATGCTGCCTCCTTCCAGCGGCCCGCGGCGACAAGCCACGGCCTGCGCACAATCGATAAAAACATCATGGAACACATCAGTATGGCATCGGACAAAACGTTTTGCCCCACCAGTTGGCGAATTACCGCGCCGCCGTCACATATCAAACGCCAAAATGTGCGAGACTGTCTTGTGCAATTGTGCCGGCCGAGGGAGTGCCGGCGCACGATTCGCATGGAGTAACCCACAACGATGCTGCTTACGCAAACGACAACGCCCGAGGAAGTCAAGGCTCTCGACCGCGCCGAGCTTCCGCTGCTCTGCGGCGAGATTCGCCACGCCATCCTCGAAAGCTCCGCCGCCGTCGGCGGGCACGTTGCCCCCAACTTGGGCGTCGTTGAGCTCACGGTCGCGCTCCATCGCGTGTTTAACTCCCCCACCGACAAAATTGTCTTTGACGTGTCGCACCAGACCTACGCCCACAAGGCGCTGACCGGGCGCGCGTACACCTATATCAATCCGGAACGTTATGGTGAGGCTTCTGGCTTTGCCAATCCCAACGAGTCCGAGCACGACCTGTTCGCCATGGGCCATACCTCCACGTCGGTGAGCCTGGGCTGCGGCCTTGCCCACGCGCGTGACCTGGCGGGCGACACGTATAACGTCATCACCATCATTGGCGACGGCTCGCTTTCGGGCGGCCTGGCGTTTGAGGGCTTTAACAATGCCGCCGAACTCGATAGCAACCTGATCATCATCGTCAACGATAACGACCAGTCCATTGCCGAGAACCATGGCGGCCTGTATCGCAATCTGGCCGAGCTGCGCGCCAGCAACGGTGCCTGTGAGCGCAACGTTTTCCGCGCGATGGGGCTCGACTACCGCTATCTGGACGCCGGTAACGATGTGTTGGCCCTCGTCGACGCGTTGCAGGAACTGCGCAATATCGATCACCCCATCGTGCTGCACGTCTCCACCGCCAAGGGCAAGGGCTTTGAGCCAGCCCAGAGCGACCCGGAACGCTGGCACCACGTGGGTCCGTTTGACATGGCGACTGGGCGCAAGCTCTGCCCGGGCCATCCGAGCGAGCCTGCGCCGCGCACCTACGCCGACATTACGGGCGAGGCGCTCAGCGCTGCCATCGAGCGCGATCCGCAGGTCGTGGGCATCACGGCCGCCACGCCCTACATTATGGGCTTTACACCCGAGCTTCGCGCTGCCGCCGGCAAACAGTTCGTCGATGTGGGCATTGCCGAGGAGCACGCTGTGACCTTTGCCACCGCGCTTGCACGCTCGGGCGCCAAGCCAGTCTTTGGTGTGTACGGCACGTTTTTGCAGCGCGCCTACGACGAGCTGTGGCACGACCTGTGCCTCAACGATGCCCCCGCAACCATCTTGGTGTTTGGCGCGTCGATCTTTGGCACCACATCCGAGACGCACCTCTCGTTCTTTGATATTTCCATGCTGGGCGCTCTTCCCAACATGCGCTACTTGGCGCCGGCCTGCATGGAGGAATACCTGTCCATGCTGAGCTGGTCGCTCGACCACCGCGAGCATCCCGTAGCGATTCGTGTACCGGGCATCGGCCTGGTAAGCCGTCCCGACCTTGCGCCTGCCGAAGACACCGACTACAGCGCCGTTCGCTACAACGTGGTGCGCCAGGGCCGCGATGTGGCCGTGCTTGCGCTTGGCGATTTCTTTGAGCTGGGCGAGCGCGTGGCAAACCGTCTAGCTGCCGAGTACGGCATCGAGGCCACGCTCGTCAACCCGCGCTTTGCAACCGAGC
>CABSNH010000212.1 GCA_902478985.1 uncultured Collinsella sp. | reverse complement strand
AGCACGCGCTCCTTGGTCTGGATGTACTCCTCAATGTCGAGCAGGGCCATAAACCAGTCCTTGCCCTTAATGTCGTCGTGCAGGCGCTGCAGGCGCTCGGCGTTGCCGGTTGCCATAAAGGCCGGGTTGGTGATGAAGTCCACCAGCAGTTTAATGCCGGGCTTGCGGTAGAGCGCACCGGCGTTGTAGGTGCCTTCGGCGTAGAGCTGCTCGACCTGTTTGGACGAGGCGCCAAAGGTATAGATGTTCTCGTCGCCCACGAGCTCGGCAATCTCCACGTTGGCACCGTCGAGCGTGCACAGGGTCAAAGCGCCGTTGAGCATGAACTTCATGTTGGAAGTGCCGCTCGCCTCTTTGGAGGCCAGGCTGATCTGCTCGGAGATGTCGGCGGCGGGGATCACACGCTCGGCAGCAGTGACGTTGTAGTTCTCGATCATGACAACTTGCAGGTAGGGGGCCACATCGGGATCGTTTGCGATCCACTGGGAAAGCGTCAGGATCAAATGGATGATGTCCTGTGCGATGGTGTAGGCAGGTGCCGCCTTGCCGCCAAAGATGATGGTGACGGGGTGCTTAGGTCTGTTACCGTTCTTGATGTCGAGGTACTTCCAGATGATGTAGAGCGCGAGCATCTGCTGGCGCTTGTACTCGTGGATACGCTTGACCTGAACATCGATGATGGCGTTGGAGGGAATGGTCACACCCTGCTCGAGCGCCATGAACTGGCGCATGATGGTCTTGGCCTCGGCCTTGGTGGCGGCCAGGCGCTCAAGAACATCCTTGTCGTTAGCGAATTCGGCGAGCTTGCTCAGGTCGCCGGTGCTGCGCCAATCGGTGCCGATCACATCGTCGAGTAGGCTGGCGAGCGCGGGGTTAGCGCCATGGATCCAGCGGCGGAAGGTGATGCCGTTGGTTTTGTTGGAGAACTTCTCGGGATAGATCTCGTAGAACGGGTGAAGCTCGGTGTCCTCCAGGATCTTAGTGTGGAGCGCGGCGACGCCATTGATGGAGAAGCCAAAGTGAATGTCCATGTGGGCCATGTGGACGGTGTCGTGCTCGTCGATGATGGCGACGCGCGGGTCGTCGTGCTCGGCCTTGGCGACCTCGTCGAGCTTGACGATAATGTCGGCGATGGCAGGGGAGACTTTCTGCAGGCTGGTGAGCGGCCACTTCTCGAGCGCCTCGGCAAGGATCGTGTGGTTGGTGTAGGCGACCATGGAGCGCACGATGGTAACGGCCTCGTCAAACTCGATGTCGTGCTCGGCGGTGAGCAGGCGGATGAGCTCGGGAATGACCATAGTGGGGTGCGTGTCGTTGATCTGGACCACGGCGTAGTCGGCCAGATCGTGCAGGTTGCTGCCGCGTTCGACGGCCTCGTCGATCAGGAGCTGGGCGGCGTTGCTCACCATGAAGTACTCCTGGTAGATGCGAAGCAGGCGGCCCTGCTCATCGGAATCATCCGGATAGAGGAACAGGGTGAGGTTCTTGGTGATCTCGGTCTTGTCGAAGTCGATGGAGCTGCCGGGGACCAGGCCGTCGTCGACACTTGCCAGGTCAAACAGACGCAGGCGGTTCTTGGTGGGCTGGCCGTAACCGGGCACATCGATGTTGACGAGCTTGGATGTGACGGCAAAATCGCCAAACTCGACGGTGTAGGAGTGGTCATCATCGATCAGGATGTCCTGCTCGCCAAGCCATTCGTCGGGGACGGCCTTCTGCTGATTGTCGACAAAGCGCTGACGGAACAGGCCGTAATGGTAATTGAGGCCCACACCGTCGCCGGTAAGGCCCAGCGTGGCAATGGAATCCAAGAAGCATGCGGCCAGGCGACCCAGGCCGCCGTTGCCCAGCGACGGTTCGACCTCAAACTCCTCAATCTTGTTGAGGTCGTGACCGGCGGCGGTGAGCTGGTCTTTAACTTCGGCATAGATGCCAAGGTCGATCATGTTGTTGATCAGCAGTTTGCCAATCAAAAACTCAGCAGAGATGTAGTAGAGCTTTTTCTTGCCATTGTTGAGCGAGCAGGTGGCGGAGCGCTCCTGTACGAGCTTGACCAGCAGCTTGTAAATGCGACGGTCGTCGAGCTGCTCGAGCGAGGTGCCAAAAGACTGCTCGGCGAGTTCCATGAGGTTAATTTGGGGCATGTTTTCTCCTGTGATGGGTTGTTTCATGTCTGCAATTCATAAGAAGCCCGCGCGAGGGGATTGGGGTGGCCTCGCGCGGGAAAAGCAAGCGCGTCCGCACGGTGGGGAGGGGTCGGGCGCGGTAGCTCCTATTGAGGAAGCTCGATTTCGGCTTCCGACGGGATGCGGAAGTAGGTCTCGGTCCAGTCGGTGAGTTTGTGCTCGAGCTCGCGGGTGATGGCGCCGTCGAGCATGCGCCAGGTCCAGTTGCCGCCCAGCGTGGCAGGGGTGTTGATGCGCGCCTCGTTGCCCAAGTTGAGCAGGTCCTGCATGGTGTAGATGCACGTGTCGCTCACGCTGGCGGCGATGGTGCGGTTGAGTGCATCTGCCATGGGTTCGCCGGCCTGCTGATGGGTGTACAGGGCTGCCTGCTCGCGCTGACGCGGGGTGGCCGTTCCCTCAAACCAACCGCGCGCCGTCTCG
>CABSNH010000211.1 GCA_902478985.1 uncultured Collinsella sp. | reverse complement strand
TTCGTCGGCAGCGTCAGATGTGTATAAGAGACAGATCCTGGACTTTGACTCTGCCGTCAACGTTATGAGCCAGCGCGAGCTCGATACCGAAAGCCGTACCGTGCGCAATTTCGTAACCACGCATCTGCGCCGTGCACGCACCTCGGCCGACAATAAACGCGCCACGTTTGCCGAGAACTCTGCGTTTGGCGGCGAGCTCAAGGGCTATTTCTTTGGTGAGCGTGAGTTCGTGGACCTGTCGCAGCAGATTGCGGAGTTCATCTCTTCCGAACTCACCAAGGCCGAGAAAGCCGAGTCCACTGACGTGCTTGTGGCGGACTTTGACGATGATGAAGATGCCCGCTGGTTTGCCGTGATGCTGCTGGGCTCTAAGCAGGCATTCATGCACGAGGTGGGTCGCGAAGAAGGCGAGGTGCGCAACGACATCGCGCGCCACTACGCCATTCTGCCGAACCCCTCGCAAAAGGTGCCGAGCTATGCCATCGTGCGCGCAAGCACCATGGAGATCGGCTACGTGGACAAGAAGCGCAAGATTGCCGGCGAGGACCGTATGCTTATCCCCGATGGCTTGCTGCAGTGCGACACGGGCGTATCGGGCAAGGAGGTCATCGACACCGTGACGCGTGTGGTCGAGGAAGTCGCCGAGGAGCACGGTGCCAACACGGCTGTAGCGCTCGCTAAGGTTAAGGCTGCCGTTGCCGAGAAGGTTGAGGATGACGAGGAGCTGCCGCCTTGGGATATCGTCGATGAGGTCTTTGAGGACGAACCGGTTATCAAGGAGAGCGTGCGCGCGGCACTGACCGAGGAGAAGGTGCCTGAGCGCGTGCCCGTGGAGCGCAAGCAGGTCGAACGCGCGGCCGTACGCAATCACAAGATTCGTACCGACACAGGTATCGAGATCAGCTTCCCCGCCGAGATGGGCTCGAACTCCGAGTACATTGAGTTCGTCAACGAGCCCAACGGCCTCATCTCCATCGAGCTCAAAAACATCGGCAGCATCGAGAACCGATAAACTGCGCTTGGACGCTGCGGAAAACAAAGGCCGAAACCCTTCGGGACTTCGGCCTTTTTTGTTTTCGGTTTGGTTGCCGACATTGCGCCGTAGGTTGAGCATACGCCAGCGAAAACGCCCCTAGGCGAGCAAGGTGACGCGAAAGAGGAGGGCATTGACCTTCTGGTTATGCCCGACGATTGAACGTCAGATTGCCGCCTAGGGGCGTTTGCAGCGTCGGGTCGTTACGGCGTTTGGTAAAACGCCGTAACTATTAAAGCTGGCGCAGGCCCTCTTCCAGGCCGGTCTTGCTGTCGGTCTGGGCGTCGCGCATCTTGATGACGCGGGCGGGAACGCCGGCCACGACGGCGCCGGCGGGGACGTCCTCGACGCATACGGCACCGGCGGCAACGACAGCACCCTTGCCTACGTGCACGCCCTCCAGGACCACGGCGTTGGCGCCAATCATGACATCATCCTCGATGATGACGGGCGTGGCGCTCGCGGGCTCAACGACGCCTGCCAGTACGGTGCCGGCGCCGATGTGGCAGTTCTTGCCCACGGTGGCGCGGCCGCCCAGCACGGCGCCCATGTCGATCATGGAGCCTTCGCCAATGACGGAGCCGATGTTGATGATGGCGCCCATCATGATGACGGCGCGGTCGCCGATCTCGACGCGGTCGCGGATGATCGCGCCCGGCTCGATGCGGGCGTTGATGCCCTTAAGGTCGAGCATGGGGACGGCGGAGTTGCGGCAGTCATTCTCGACGTCGTAGTAATCGATGGAATCGGCATTGGCATCGAGGATGGCCTTGAGTTCCCCCCAGTCGCCAAAGACGGTCTTGCCGCGACGACCGCCGTAGACGTGCGCATTGCCCCACTGGACCTTCATGCCGGGCTTTTCGCGCACGTACAGCTTGACGGGCGTCTTTTTGGGCGCGGTGGCGATGTAGTTGATAATCTCCTGTGCATCCATCTCGGCTGCGTTGCTCATGTGCTATCTCTCCTTTGGGTGGATTCGGTTGATACCTGGTTAGGCAAACATGACCTGGTTGAACGTATAGAAGCCGGGTTCGCGGGTGACGAGCTTCTGCGCGGCTGCTAAGGCGCCGTTGACAAAGATCTGACGGCTCGTGGCACGGTGGGTGAGTGTGACCTCCTCGTCCTGGCCAAAGAAACTCACCTCGTGCACGCCGGCGACGGTGCCGCCGCGCAGCGAGTGCATACCGATCTCCTTGGGGTCACGCGCGCCGCACATGCCCTCGCGGCCATAGACGGGGTGGTAGCCTGCCTCGGGCTCAGCTTCGACGACGGCGTCGAGCAACAACTTGGCAGTGCCGCTGGGGGCGTCGACCTTTTGATTATGGTGCGTCTCGACGATTTCGCAGTCAAAGCCGGGCAGCTCGCGCGTGGCCTGGGCAACCAGATGGCGCAGGGCGGCGATACCGATAGAGTAGTTGCCCGAGTGCATAACACGGGCGTTCTGACCCAGCTCGCGCAGGCGATCCACCTGCTCGGGCGTATAGCCCGTGGTGCCGGAAACGAGTGCGGCACCCGTGCGCTCGACATAGGCGACAACGGCATCGAAGGTCACGACGTTCGAGAAGTCGATGATTACATCGGCGGCCGG
>CABSNH010000210.1 GCA_902478985.1 uncultured Collinsella sp. | reverse complement strand
AAGGGCTTGAGCTCGGGCATCTGCTCGAACATCCACGGGAACATGGCCTCGCCGGTAAACATGAGCGGGCGCGCGAGCGTGTCGAACTCGGCGCGGTGTGCCTTCTCTTCTGCCGCGGCCCAGCGAATGGGCATGGTGTCGCCGTCGGCGTAGATGAACTCCTGCAGCGTCCAGTACAGCGGGTTTGTACGCGTGTTGGTGCGCTCGAAGGCGCGCATCAAAAAGCTGTCGGATACCGAGGAGCCGCAGCTCAGCGTACCATCGCCATCAACAAACGCGTGATCGATAATCCAGTGCATGCGCTCAAAGCTTGGCTTCATGCCAAAGTCGCTGCCCATAAGCTGCAGGCGCTCGACCGTCATCGGCGAGCCGTCGGGCAGTGCGGGCTTTTGCTCCTCGATCGCATCTGCCAGGGCAGCCACGCGCTCGACATCGGCAGGGTAACGGTCATAGTACTGCTGCGTCTTGGCCGCCATGCGCGGGAAGGTGTGCGCGTAGACCTCGCTGGCGCTCGCCGGCACGTGCGGAATGCCGCCGCAGGTAAAGCTTGCCGCCACGCCCTCGGGAAAGAGCGACAGATAGCTCAACGTCAAAAAACCGCCGTAGCTCTGCCCGAGTGTGACCCAGGGCTTGCCGCCAAAACCCACCAGGCGCAGGTACTCAAAATCGCGCACGATGGAGCTGGCGAGGTGGCGTTTGAGAAAGTCCGCCTGTGAGCGGGCCGCATCGGCTCCTGCTGCCTCGGCACGATCGCCCAAGGCGGCAATCGTGCGCCCGTCCACGCAGCTGCTGCGCCCCGTTCCACGCTGGTCGGGCAGCACGACGCGGAAATGCTTGACGGCCTCCTCGATCCAGCCATCGCTTGTGGGCGACAGCGGACGCGGGCTCTCGCCGCCGGGGCCGCCCTGCAAAAAGAGGAGGAGCGGCAAGTCGTCGTTAATGCAGTCGGGCGCGCAAATCACGCGGTAGAAGAGCTTGATGCTCTCGGGCGCACCGGCGATGGGCGCCGGCATGGCGCCGCGGCGCATGGTGCTGCCGACGGCCAAAAGCATGGGTTCCAGGCCGCGCCAGTCGAGGGGGACGTCGATGCTGTGGTCCTCGACATAGAGGCCGGGGACGTGGTACGAAGTGATGAGGGCCATGCGGTACTTCCGTTCGTTGCGGTGTTTCGGGTTGACCAATTCTACCGCCGTCGGCGAGGATGCGTGCAAATCGGCTACCATGGTTGGCAAACATCTAAGAGAAAGGGCCGTCCATGTCGGTCGATATAGCCACGTATGTCCACGATCTCGCCGTTGCCGCCAAGGCAGCGTCGGCCTCGCTTGCCACGGCGAGTGATGCCCAGCGCCAGGAGGCCGTGCGTGCCATGGCCGCGGCGCTGCGCGACGGCGTCGATTCCATCATTGCCGCCAACGAGCTCGATATGTCCGCTGCGCGCGATGCGGGCACATCGGCCGGACTGCTCGACCGCCTGCTTTTGACGCCCGAGCGCGTCGAGGGCATGGCCGCCGGCTTGGAGAAGCTCGCCGAGCTGCCCGACCCCGTCGGCCGCGTGCTCGACCATCGCGTGCTTGCAAGTGGTGTGGACCTGACCCGCGTGAGTGTGCCACTGGGCCTGGTCGCCATGGTGTATGAGGCCCGTCCCAACGTGACGGCCGATGCTGCGGGCATCTGCATCCGCACTGGCAACGCCTGCATTCTGCGCGGCGGTTCGCTGGCCTATCACTCGTGCGCCATGATTGCCGAACTGCTGGCCGATGCGCTTGAGGCCCAGGGCTTCCCGCGCGAGGCCGTCTCGATGATCGAGTCTACCGACCGCGAGGCAACCGGCGAGCTCATGAAGCTTCGTGGCATTGTCGATGTGCTCATTCCGCGTGGCGGTGCGGGCCTGATCCAGCGCTGTGTGCGCGAGTCGCTCGTGCCGGTGATCGAGACGGGCACGGGTAACTGCCACATCTACGTGCATGAATCCGCCGACTTTGACAAGGCGCTCAACATTATTGTCAATGCCAAGACCCAGCGCGTGGGCGTGTGCAATGCCGCCGAGTCGCTGCTGGTCGACCGTGCTGTGGCCGATGCGTTTTTGCCTGCGGTCGTGGCCGTGCTGCATGACCACGGCGTGTTCATTCACGGCGACGAGGCAACCTGCGCCGCATGCGCCGATGCCGGGCTTGCCGAGGGTGATGACTACGTCGCCGCGACTGAGGAGGACTGGGGTCGCGAGTACCTGGCTCTCGAGATGAGCGTGAAGGTCGTGGCAAACGAGGACGAGGCCATCGCACACATCAACCGCTACGGCACCATGCATTCCGAGGCCATCATCGCCGAGGACGAGGATGCCTGCGAGTGCTTCCTGGATGCGGTCGATGCCTCGGCCGTGTACGCCAACGCCAGCACGCGCTTCACCGACGGCGGCGAGTTTGGCCTGGGCGCCGAGATCGGCATCTCGACCCAAAAGCTCCACGCCCGCGGACCCTTTGCTGCCGAGGCCCTCACCACCTACAAATACAAGCTCCGCGGCACCGGCCAGGTCCGCCCCTAAACTCCGTATAAACGAAAACCACCACAAAGGGGACAGTGAACTGCCTCCCATTTCTTGGACATCGGGAAATGGGAGGTTTTCCATGAGTAT
>CABSNH010000209.1 GCA_902478985.1 uncultured Collinsella sp. | reverse complement strand
GCGTGTTGCTGGTGATGTCTTCCGGATTGGGCTCTTGCGCCGCAGCGCGTAGGGCCTTCCAAGCGACTGCCTCGTCCTGGGCACCGACATGGGCGTCAAGGACATCGGCGATTGCGACGGCGCGCTCTTTGCCATGGCCCAGCTCGCCATTCTTTTGGTTGGGCAGCACTTCGTCGCCATAGCAGGCGTAGAAGTTCGTAACCTGGCGTACAGGAGTCGCTTTGAAAGCGCGGTCCGGATCGTGCGGATCCCACTCTACTACGCGCGCGTCACCGGCGGCGTCGTTGATAAAGAAGTGGTAATCGCGTCCTGCCATGGCGTGCATGTCGTAGGCGGAAAGCAGGTCGACAGCTTCTTGCGTGGTGGCGGCACGGTCGAGCACCAGACGGATGGCGAGCGAGGTATTGATGACGGGGCGTTGTGTGTCCTGGTCACAGGGCTTGGAATCCAGGGTGAGTACGGCAATGGACACGCCGCATTCGTTAACACCGTCGAGCTGGGCAAACGGGCCCATGAGTGCGGCGGCACGTCCGGCGACGGAGTCAAGCGGAGTGTTATCGCCCAGGTTGTTAAGGGCGGCAAGCCCGATGGAAGCATAGCCGCCGCGTGGGTGATTGCGCACCAGCAGCGCCGAGGTGTCGTCCTTAAAGTCGTAATTGCGACCGGTGCGCACGCGGCCTTCGGCATCTACGGCGACAAAAGCGCTGCAGGCAAACTGGGGCGCCTGGACATGTGCCGGCACGCCGGGCAACACCTGCGCCACCACAGCATCGATGTAGGCCTGGTCGTCGCGCACGCCAGCGGCGATGATGCGGTCAAGGTCGTAGTCGTAAGCGATGTCGATTGCGTACAGGTCATAGCCATCCGCATAGTCAGTCAAGCGTTTGAGCGACGCGGCGGACTTGATTTGTTTGTGATAAACGATACCGGCGGCAATGGCGATGCCGACGGCGGTTCCTGCAACACCGCAGGCGATGGCAATGTTACGTGGCTTCATGACGGCTCCTCTCGTCCTGTTAGCGTAATTGTCGCAAAAGGTGCACGGGCATGATGGCTCAACTTGGCGAGCGGCGTGGGATTAAACATGGAATGAAAGGCGCGGCGCTGGCGCGGCGGGGTATGCTGGAGGGGACCATCAACCCAGCGAAAGGGGAGAGCATGACGGATCAGGAAACGCCCGAGCGCGTGCACGTGACTGCCGACGATATCGAGGCCGCCAACGACCTCATCGACTTTATCGAGGCATGCCCCAGCATGTTCCATACGGCGGCGACCATTATGGCCGAGCTCGACGAGGCGGGCTTTACCTACCTGCCCGAGAACGCGGCATGGGATATCGAGCCGGGCGGGCGTTATTACACGCAGCGCAATACCTCGAGTGTCATCGCCTTTAAGGTGGGCGAGGACCTGGCCGCGACGTGGGGCGAGGACGGCGTTGCCGGCGACTATCATTTTCAGCTGACGGCGTCGCACAGCGACTCGCCGACGTTTAAGGTTAAGGCCGTGCCCGAGCTCGACGGCGCGGGCGAGACGCTGCGCCTGAACACCGAGGCCTACGGCGGCATGATTGACTACACCTGGTTCGATCGCCCGCTGGCGCTCGCGGGCCGCGTGCTGGTGCGCGAGGGCGACCGTATTGAGAGCCGCCTGCTTGCCACCGAGCGCGAGGTCGCTATTATCCCGAGCCTTGCTATCCATATGAACCGTGGCGTCAACGAGGGCTTTGCTCCCAACCGAGCTGTCGACCTGTGCCCGCTCATCAGTGCCGGCGAGCTTAAGCAGGGCGACTTTGATGCCCTGATCGCCGAAGAGCTGGATGTTGAGCCCGAACAAATTTTGGGCCGCGATCTGTTCCTGGTCAATCGTCAGGATGCGCGCATTTGGGGCTGGGCCGACGAGTTTATCTCGACGCCCAAGCTTGACGACCTGGCCTGCGCCTATACCTCGCTACAGGCATTTTTGGGCGCCGAGAACGCGCACGATGTCTCGGTCTTCTGCTGCTTCGATAACGAGGAGGTTGGCTCCGAGACCAAGCAGGGCGCCATGTCGACGTTCTTGGCCGACGCGCTGCGCCGCATCAACGGATCGCTGGGCTTTGACGACGAGTCGTACCACCGTGCGCTTGCCGCCTCGATGCTCGTGAGCTGCGACAATGCACATGCCGTGCACCCCAACCACGCCGAGAAGTGCGATGCACGCAACCAGGTTGTGCTCAACGGCGGCATCGTTATCAAGGAAGCTGCCAACCAGCACTACTGCACCGATGCCTTTAGCCGCGCGGTGTTCCAGGCTATTTGCGATGACGCCGACGTGCCCACGCAGGCCTTCGCCAACAAGAGCGATATGGCGGGTGGCTCCACGCTCGGCAACCTGTCGAACATGCAGGCGAGCATGCACGCCGTGGACGTGGGCCTGCCGCAGCTGGCCATGCACTCAAGCTACGAGACCGGCGGCGTACGCGACGTGATGTATGCCATCCGCGCCCTCACGGCCTTCTACGAGCGCAACCTCAGCATCAACGGAGCCGAAAGCGTGGAACTCTAAATGCGAGCCGAAGAAATGAAGGCCGAGCGTGGGGCTCAGCTTATTGATCGGGGTTTACCTGTCTCTTATACACATCTGACGCTGCCGA
>CABSNH010000208.1 GCA_902478985.1 uncultured Collinsella sp. | reverse complement strand
GCCGTCACGCCCTTGATCTCGACGGAAGGAATCTTGGAAATCTTCTTGGTCGAACCGTCGGCAAGCGTATAGGTTCCGCTAAAGGCCTCATCGCCGCCCTCGACGGGAAACGTCACGCCGTAAACCTCGACACGGAAAAAGCCGCCGGCAGGCGCCGTCTCGCCAAAGTCGATCTTGAGCGTCTGGCCGTCAGCCTTGCACGTGGGCTTCATGGGCGTACGATCCATGAGGTCCTCGCCCGAGAGCATCGTCAATCGCGTGTCATCGGTACCAAACGTTGTGCCGTCGACAAACGTCAGAGAAAGACCGCTCAGCTCCTCGTCGGCATCGGCCTGAACTTCCCAGGTAATGCGCGTCTCGGTGCCGCCGACCACAGCGCTGCCCGAACCGGTGTTGGGTCGGGCGGTAATCTTTGCGGTCTCAAGCGCCTGGGCGGTCGTGGGCGCATATGCCCCCACGCACACCAGCGCGAGCGCCACGGCCATGGCGCAGGCTAGCTTTTGGAGCAAGGCGGGCAGTGGAAAACGCTGCTCCGCAGCCCCTTTGTTCAGTCGAGACAAGGTGGCTCCTATCGTAGAAGTTGCCGGCAAAACGAGACGGAAACACTCTCCGTCAAGAGAAGCGCAAAGGCCCTCTCCGCCAAAACGGAAAGGGCCCGCGCGCAATCAAGTAGCTATTTTACTTGATGTTGTACTTAGCCATGAGGGCGTCGACGGTACCGTCGTCAGTCAGGTCCTTGATGGCCTGGTTGATGTCGTCCTTGAGCTTGGTGTTGCCCTGGTTGATGGCGATGGCGTACTCCTCGCCGGTGCTGACCTGCTTGATGGTCTGGCAGGTGTTGAACTGCTCGGCGGTCAGCTGGCTGGCAACGGAGCGGTTGGTGACTACGGCGTCGCCCTTATCGGACTGCAGGGCGCTGAAGCACTCGGTGGCGTCCTTGTAGGGGACAATCTTGGCCTTGGGGAAGTTCTCCTGGGCAAAGGCCTCGGCGGTCGAGCCAGACTGGACGATGATGGTAGCGTCGGCGTTGTTGAGCTTCTCGCTGAAGTTGTCGGCCGTGATGTCGGTGTTATCGACCTTGGTCACGATAGCCTGATCGTCCATGTAGTAGGAATCGGAGAAAGTGACTTCCTTCTCACGCTCGGGCGTGTCGGTGATAGCCGCGATGGAGACGTCATACTTAGCGCCCGAAGCGACGCCCGGAACCAGCGTGTCAAAGTCATTGTTGACATACTCGACATCCAGGCCCAGCTTGTCGCCGATAGCCTTGATGAGCTCAAGGTCAAAGCCCTGATAATCGCCGTTGTCATCCTTGTACTCAAACGGAGCGTACTCGGCAGAGGTGCCGACGGTCAGCGTACCGTCCTTGACGAGCGCGTACTCCTTGGAACCGTCGACCTTCTCGACCTTAGCGTCGTCAGAGCTGCTGGAACTGGCATCAGAACCAGAGGTGGCGTTGGACGAGCCGCAGCCCGTCAGAGCAAGGGCGAGCGCCATAGCACCCGTGGCTGCAAATGCGCCAAGCTTCTTCAGCTTCATAATCAGTCTCCTTCCAATGACCCCACGTGATTCAGGGGTCTGCAAAAACTGAGGGTTATTATGCACCCGCTTGGAAGAATCCGCAATTAGAAAACTGATTGAAACAAACCCATAACGTGAATGGAGCACTCCACTTTATGACAGTCATCACTGCTGCAATGACCTTAACAATTTGATTTCAGCCGCATAACCTGCAAGTTCGTTCGGTGTCTCCAAAATGAATGGCAATGCGCGCAAGCGGCCATTCGATACAATATTCTGCATAACCTGCATACCGCCGCCAAACTCTTCGCTACCCAGGTAGCCCTTACCGATGCATTCGTGGCGGTCCTTATGGGCGCCGCAGGGGTTCTTGGAGTCATTGATATGCACGGCGCGCAGGCGCTCGATACCCACCACACGATCGAACTCGTCGAGCACGCCTTCAAGATCGTGGACGATGTCGTAGCCGGCGTCATTCACATGGCAGGTGTCCAAGCAAACGCCCAACTTGGCCGACAGCTCGGGGCACTTGTCGGCAACGCCCTGGATGATGAGTGCCAGTTCCTCAAAGCTGCGGCCCACCTCGGTGCCCTTGCCGGCCATGGTCTCGAGCAGCACCGTCGTCTGTTGGCCCTCAAACATCACCTGGCACAGGGTGTCGACGATCATCTGAATGCCGGCGTCGGAGCCCTGCCCCACATGCGCACCGGGATGGAAGTTGTAGTAGTTGCCGGGCAGCGCTTCCATGCGCCGCAGGTCCTCCGCCATGGCCTCCAAGGCAAACTCGCGCGCCCGCTCTTTGGCCGAGCAGGGGTTATAGGTATACGGGGCATGAGCCACAAGCGGGCCAAAATCGTTCTGTTCCATAAGCTCGCGCAGGGCGGCCACGTCATCCATGTCAAGGTCTTTCGCCTTGCCGCCGCGCGGGTTGCGCGTAAAGAATGCAAAGGTATTGGCGCCAATTGACAACGCCGTCTCCCCCATCGCCCGATAGCCCTTCGTCGTCGAAAGATGACACCCAATCGTCAGCATCTCCAGCTCCCCCTCATCAGTTGCGGTGAAATAGTTCCTGTTTGGCCCCTATTCTGCCGCAAACAGGAACTATTCCACCGCAA
>CABSNH010000207.1 GCA_902478985.1 uncultured Collinsella sp. | reverse complement strand
CGGCACAAAGGTAGGAAACGTCCTCGAAGGACTTGTTGCGAATATCAAGGGTAATATCGGCGGCCTGGCGATACAGCGGACGACGATGCTCAAACAGGCGCGCAGCATGCTCGGGCGAGCGGAAATCGGGTCGGGTATCGGAGCGGCGAATCTGACGCAACGAGTCCTCAAAGTCGCCTTCGAGGTACACACAGGTACCCATCTCGTGCATCAGTTTAATGTTCACCGGCGTCTCGACGATGCCACCCCCGCACGATACCAGCAGACTGCGCTCGCTTTGAAGCGAACGGAGTGCCGAGGTCTCGAGCTCGCGAAAACGATCCTCGCCCTCGGTCTTAAATATCTCGGTCACCGACTTGCCGCATCGACGCACAACCAAACGATCGGTATCGATGAATCGACGCTTGAACATAGTGCCCACGTTGCGCGCAAGCGTCGACTTGCCCGCGCCCAAAAAGCCGATAAAGAAGATATGGTCGCAGCCGTGTTTGATGTGCTGAGACATGGCGAAACCTATTCCTCGCAGGGAAGGTCGCGCAGGGCCCGGCGCTCAAAGATACGGAAGATCTGCGTGTACCACAGGTCCTGGGTTGCCTGCGGCTTGACCAGAATAGTGTCAACGCCGGCAAAATTACCGCTCCACACGTCCGTGTAAAGCTGATCGCCAATCAGCACGGCCTCGTCGGCCGTGGCGCCCAGACGCTTAAGACCCGCCTTCAAGGCAAACGGCGCCGGCTTCATGGCGTGGCTGATGGCCTCGAGCCCCAGCTCGCGCGCCGACGCCAAAACCTGGTCGCGATGCCAGTTGTTGGACACCATGCACAGCTTAAAGCCCTTGGCATGGGCGGCCTCGAGCCAGGCGGAAACTGCAGCGGGTACCTGCTCGGTATCACGCGGCACCAGGGTGTTGTCGCGATCGAGCAGAATGGCGCGCTTGCCGTCGGCCCAGAGGGTATCGAGGTCGATGCGATCGACCGAGGCAACATATCGTTTGGGGCTAAAAATCCTCATGATCAATTCCAAGACTGTTGATGCTCTTCGTAGGTCTTCGAGAAATACTCCTCGTCCTGCGTAATGTAGAAATACAGATCGTCGGAGTCGGTCGGCTCAAGGGTGGCCTTGAGCGCCTCGAGCGACGGAGAGCAAATGGGCGTGGGCGGGAGGCCCTCGCGCTTATAGGTGTTATAGGGGCTATCACTCTGCAGGTCGTCGGCGGTAACCTCGCCACCGGTGACGTACATCATGGTCGCGTCGCTGTTGAGGTAGCGCAGGCCATCGAGCTTGCCCGCCAGACGGTTGTAGAAGACCGAGGCCACATGCGCGCGCTGGTCGGCGTTGAGGCCCTCGCGCTCGACGATGGAGGCAAGGTTAACGATGTCGTAATCGGACATCTCCACGCCATAGCGCTCCTTGATCTTGGCCTCGCAGCTGGCAAAGTCAAGCGACTTATACTCGGCGTTGAACTGGTCAAGCATGGCGCGAATCACATCATCGGCGCTTGGGTCCTTACCCAGCGAATACGTCTTGGGGAATAGGAAGCCCTCGAGCGAATCGTTCGCGGCGTCTTTAAGGAAAGCGTAATCATTCACATAATTGCTCGCCTTGGCCTGGTTAAGGAAGTCCTCCTTAGAAATGCTGTCATACGCCTTGGCCACGCGGTCGGCGACCTGGTCAACCGTCAGACCCTCAGGGATAGTCAGCGCATCGGAGCCCGCATTGGGGCCTTCCATGAGCTGTTGAACGACCTTGGTCGCGTCCATGAGCGTGGTGAACGAGTAGGTACCAGGCTTAAGCGACATGTCGGCGTTGAGCTTTTTGACCGCCGCGTAATAATCCTTGGGATCTTCGACGATATGGTTCTCAGAGAGAATCGAAGCGATGCTGTCACCCGAGGCACCATCGGGAATCGTGATAGTAACCTGCTGGCCTGCAACGACTTTTGCATCCTCACCCGCAAAGAAGCCCTTGACGGCCGGCACAACAAAGAAAACGATCGCGACAAGCGCAAGCACGGCGACGATGCCACCGATAATCATAGGCACCGGGGAGCTTTTCTTTTGGGTACCACGGCGGGCGTGCGTGTTATAGCTCGAGCGCGTGGCCGGAGCAACGCCGTGCGAACCATGAACATGATGTGCGTGGGAGCGTGATTGCGGGGCCCGCCCCTGCGTGCGCTGGGCAGGAGCCTGTTGCTTAAAACGAGCGCCGCCAGCGGGCTGCGCGGGACGAGCGGCGGGCTGTTGAGCAGCACGCTGAGTAGGCTGAGCCGAACGCTGCGTCGGCTGCGCCGGGCGCTGACCAGGCTGAGCAGGACGCGGCGCGGGCTGCCGTGTACGATTCTGCTGGCGCGGATCGGAAGCGCTAGACATGCTGAACCTCCTCGTTTTTACGATCGAGCCATGTCTGCAAGAACAGGCTGGCGGCGATCATGTCAATCTTGCCCCTCATCTGCTTTTCGTTAAGCCCCTGCTCTCGCAGGATTCGCTTGGCCTCCTGCGAGGACAGACGCTCGTCCTCAAACTCCAGCGGAAGTTCGAGCTCGTCGGCAATCTTTTGGGCCACGGCGGCGACGCGCTCGGCCTGGGGGCCGGGCTCACCGGCCATGGTCAAGGGACGTCCGCTTACCAGTATATCGGGCTCATAGTCCTCGACCAGGT
>CABSNH010000206.1 GCA_902478985.1 uncultured Collinsella sp. | reverse complement strand
GCTGATGCAGTGCATGGCCTCATAGCCGTTCTTAGTTACGGTGACGTCGCGCTCGGACTCAACAAGCGCGGTAAATGCAGCGGTGTCCTTCATGTCTCGGACGGGCACACAGGTGGGCATAGGTACCTCCTTTGCGTTGGGACACAATTGTACCACGCCTTGACAAGAATTCGGTACCGTCAAATTGTCTCAATCTGTAACGGGTGGGTGTGATCGGAGAGTCTGAGGGTCTTTATGGGTGGAGCAAACGGCGTGACATGCGCTGTTGAATCCGTATGCCCGCTTGCGTTTTCGAGTGAAGAGGCAGCAAAGTTGATTGGCGTAAGCGCGAAGACCCTTGCAAATTGGCGCTGTCCTAGTAAGGGGCCGGAGTACATTCGCCTCGGCAAATCCTCGCGATCCCATGTTCTTTATTGTTACGATGATCATGAGGCTTGGCTGCACTCTCTGCGCCAGCAGGCCAAGGTAAATTGATTGATAGCTGTTGGGCGCGGACAATATCGTTTGGACGGGTATAGCATGGTTCCATGCTCCGCGTTGCTAATTGCGCCGCTGCGTCATTTGTGAAATGGAATGATTGATGATGGAGAGGCGTGAGGTTCTCGGCTTGCCGCTTTTCACTTGGACTAATGACTGCGGCGGCAGAAAAATGTCCTGGCGAACGACTATCGTATAGAACGCAGCGGTGGTTAGATGGGTCTTCGCGGTTTGAGTGGTACATGGATTGTCGGATGTGGGAGACGTGAGAAACCCATGGTTTGGGGCAAGGTTGCTATTCTGACGAGTTTATCTCTTCATCCCTGTGGCAAAATGAGGACATATTGTCCTGTTATCTATCCAGAAGGTGCGTCATGCAATTATCAGCAGATGAGGTAAAGGCCAAGAGACAGGAGCTCGGCTTGACTCAGAAGGAATTCGCCGCTGCCCTAGGCATGGGCCCCAACGGCGAGCGAACGGTGCGCCGCTGGGAGGCAGGCGAAACAAGGCCCACCGCAGCCGAGTCGAAGTACATCTCCACCCTCGGCCATCGCGCCCCCTTTGCACCCGCAGGGGAGGGGAAGCCTGCCTTCACCTTCATCGACCTGTTCGCGGGCATCGGCGGGATCCGCATGCCGTTCCAGGAGCTGGGCGGCAGGTGCGTCTTCTCCTGCGAGTGGGATAAGTTTGCGCAGAAGACCTACCGCATGAACTACGGCGAAACCCCGGCGGGGGACATCCGTGAGGTCGCCGCTTCAGACATCCCCGACTTCGACGTGCTGCTCGCTGGCTTTCCATGCCAGCCGTTCTCGCTTGCGGGTGTGTCCAAGAAGCGCTCCCTTGGTCGCGCTACGGGCTTCGAAGACAAGACGCAGGGCACGCTCTTCTTCGAGGTTGCACGCATCCTGAATGAGAAGCGCCCGAAGGCGTTCCTGCTCGAGAACGTGAAGAATCTGATCAGTCACGACAGGGGCAGAACGTTCGACGTCATCATGCAGGTCCTCCAGGACGAGCTCGGTTACCACGTTCACTACAAGGTTCTGGACTCCAAGGGTTGGACATGCCAGCACCGCGAGCGCATCTACATTGTTGGCTTTCGCGACGATGTGGAGTTCTCTTGGGACGACCTCGACTGCCCGAACAGTGGTCAGAAAGCCGCGGAGATTCTGGAGGAGGATGCGGACGCGAGGTACGTGCTCTCCGACAAGCTGTGGTCATATTTGAAAGCATACAAGGCCAAGCACGAGGCCGCCGGCAACGGGTTCGGCTACGGTCTTATCACTCCATCGGACACCACGAGGACGCTCTCCGCACGCTATCATAAGGACGGTAGTGAGATCTTGGTCTCGCGCGGCGAGGGCGAGAACCCCCGTAAGCTGACCCCTAGAGAGTGCGCGCGCTTGCAGGGATTTCCCGACCGGTTCATAATCCCGGTCTCCGACACACAGGCCTACCGCCAGTTCGGCAATTCGGTGACGGTCCCTGTAATACGGTCGGTGGCCAAGCTCATGATGGGAGCGTGTCAGGATGGATTACGGGGCGCTTAGCAGCTACTTCGACGGCGCGGTCTCGAAGACCCTCGCGGACGTCGATATCGACGCAGGTAGGAGTAATCAGCACGAGTTCAACGGCACGCTGCCGCTGAGGTCGCTGTTCGGTGACGACGACATCCGCGACATCCGCACCACGTTCGCCTACATGTGCGACGAGGCGGAGCCGGAGATGTGCGACGGGACCGTGACTTGGTACGATGCGCGCCGCAAACATCCCACGAGAACCGAGTACCGTCTCTACTACAAGGACAACCCCGCCATCAGACAGGCATCCGCTGGCGACCTCATGGTGGTCGCCAACTCCGATGACCTCGGGCTGCTCATCATCTTCGCTAAAAAAGGCTCGACCATCGAGTCGCAGCTGAGGTGGCTGTTCGGCTTCGAGGAGCCCGACCGCTCGGGCTATGCCGTATCAAAGGGCGAGCGCAACCGTATCGGTGCGGTGGCCTCGCGCATCCTCGGCATGATTGGTATCGAGACGCGCGCTCCCTTGAGCGCGGATATCTACTTGGACGATATGGTCAAGAGGTTTGGACATACGTTTCCGAAGGGCATCGACTTTACGGAGTACTCCATCTCAACCCTTGAAGGTCTCGACTGGGCGGATGACCCCGATCGAAGCCTGCTCGCGTG
>CABSNH010000205.1 GCA_902478985.1 uncultured Collinsella sp. | reverse complement strand
ACCTTCCTGGCCATGCTCGAGCTCGCCAAGCGCGGCTCGCTTACGCTGAGCCAGGACGAGATCTTTGGAACCATTCAAATCAACCGCGTCGAGGGCGCCGAGGCATACGTGCCCGGCGAGGGCCCCGAGCTCACCGAATAGGAGCGACCAACCATGTCAACCCTTTCCACGCTGGAGGCAAACAGCCTCAAAGGTGCCCTCGAGGCGCTGCTACTGGTGTCGAGCGACCCCGTGAGCGCACCAGCGCTGGCAGGTGCGCTGGATGTCGCCCCGGGCGAATGCGCGTCGCTTTTGGCCGAGCTCAAGGTTGAGTATGAGGAGGCCAACCGTGGCTTTCAACTGCGCGAGGTCGCCGGTGGCTGGCGTCTGTTTACACACCCCGCCTACCACGATGTGGTTGAGGCCTACGTGCTGAGCTGGGACACGCAAAAACTGTCTCAGGCGGCGCTCGAGACCCTGGCCGTCATCGCCTACCACCAGCCCGTCACGCGCGAGGTGGTCAAGGGCATCCGCGGCGTCAACTCCGACGGCGTCATCGCGTCGCTCGTGGACAAGGGTCTGGTGCGCGAGCTCGGCCGCGACCCCGAACGCGGTCAGGCCATCATCTATGGCACGACCAACGCCTTCTTGGAAAAGTTCGGCCTACGCTCCACCCGCGACCTGCCCGATCTGGAGCAGTTTGCCCCCGACGAGCAGTCGCGCCAGTTTATCCGCGAGCGCCTGAGCGGCCGCAGCATTCAGTCAACGCTCGAGGAGCAGGCCGAGGACCTGGACGAAGAGCGCGAACTGATCGATACCGATGTTGAGGACACCGATGGCGATGAGCTTCTGCCCACAGGTGTTACCTCGGAGGATATGCATGACGAGGACTAACGAAGCAGGGGAGACGCGCGTTGCAAACGCCACGGACACCCCGGCGTCCGCGAGCGACGCCCAGCACGTCTACCCGCATACCATGCGCCTGCAGCGCTTTTTGGCGCGCGCGGGCGTGGCGAGCCGCCGCGGTTCGGAGGACCTGATGACCGCCGGCCGCGTGACGGTTAACGGCGAGATCGCGACCGAGCTGGGCACCAAGGTCGATGTGGACCGCGACCATATCGAGGTCGACGGCATGCCCGTCAAGCTCAACCAGGGCGCCGTGTACTTGATGCTCTACAAGCCGACCGGCTACCTCACCACCATGAGCGATCCGCAGGAGCGCCCTTGTGTGGCCGATCTGGTTCCGCGCGACCGCTTTCCTGGGCTCTTCCCGGTGGGTCGTCTGGACCGCGACACCACGGGCCTTTTGCTCTTTACCACCGACGGCGACCTATCGCAGGACCTGCTGCACCCCAGCAAGCACGTCTACAAGACCTACCAGGCGCTCGTGGACGGCAACCTGACCGATCGCGACTTGGAACCACTCCGTCGCGGCATCGAGCTCGACGACGGCCTGTGCCAACCGGCGATCTGCCGCGTCATTACCGCGCGCGAGGCTGAGGCCGTGGCTCCGCAAGGCGTAAAGCCCGGTACCACCGCCGTGGAGGTCATCATCCGCGAAGGCCGCAAGAACCAGGTCAAGCGCATGCTGAGCAAGATCCACCACCCGGTGATTCGCCTGCACCGCTGCAACTTTGCCGGCCTGGAGCTCAAGGACGTGGCCAAGGGCTCGTGGCGCGAGCTCACCGACCGCGAGGTGCAGATTCTCAAGGCCGGCGGCATCCCGCCCAAGCAGGCCAACTCCAAGCGCGCCGCCGCGCCGGCGACCAACACAGCGAGTCACACGCGTCACCACGGCAGCCACGGCTCTGCGCCTAAGCGCAACACCTATCGCGAACGCTACACGAGCTAGGCAACCCGCCAAACCGCAGCGCCTGCGTCCCATACCAGCAAGTCAACCACCGAAAGGAAGCATTGCATGATCGTCGCCATCGACGGCCCCGCCGGTTCCGGCAAGTCCACCATCGCCAAGGAGATCGCCCGCCAGCTGGGCTTTAACAAGCTCGACACGGGCGCCATGTATCGCGCCGTCACCTTCGCCGCGCTCGACCGCGGCATCGACCTGGATAACGAGGCGGCCATTGACGCCCTCGCCGAGCAAATCGAGATTCGTTTTACCAATGGCACCGGCGAGGACACGCGCCTGACCATCGACGGCAAGGACGCCTCAGCCGCCATCCGCACCCCGCAGGTCGACGCCAACGTATCCAAGGTCTCGGCCTACCCGGGCGTGCGCGCCGCCATGCTCATCCACCAGCGCCGTGCCGCCGAGGACCGCGACATCGTCGCCGAGGGTCGCGACATCGGCACCGTCGTGTTCCCCAACGCGCAGGTCAAGGTGTTCCTGACCGCCGACCCGCGTGAGCGTGCCCGCCGCCGCGTGCTGCAGCGCCATCAAAACGACGACCAGCCGCTTACTGCCGAGCAGCTCGAGGCCGAGGTCGACGAGACCCTCGACGCCCTCAAGCAGCGCGATAAGCTCGACAGCAGCCGCAAGGTCGCACCGCTCGTTCCCGCTGAGGACGCCGTGCATGTCGACTCCACCGCCCACACCATCGACGAGGTCGTCTCGATAATCGAGGACCTCATCAACCAAAGGAGGTAGCCCATGCGCCTGTTTAAGCAGACGCCCGAGGATTACTACAACGCCCCCTACGCCGAGTTCCCGGCGCTCATCCGCGGCACCGTC
>CABSNH010000204.1 GCA_902478985.1 uncultured Collinsella sp. | reverse complement strand
TGTGTATAAGAGACAGTTGCCAGTCTGCGTGGCGGCGGCCAGGTCGGCGTCGAGGACCACAAAGTCATCGTGCTCGTTGGCGAGCTCGACGAGGGCCTCGCCGTAGCTTACGCGCGTGGCGATTTTCTTGACGTCTGCCATCCTAGAGCTCCTCTCCGGCGGCCGTGAGCTCTGCCATGGCCTGCTCAAACTGTTCATCGTTGGGGGCCTTACCGTGCCAACCCACCTGGTTCTCCATAAAGGAGACGCCCTTGCCCTTTGTGGTCTCGGCGATAATGGCGGTAGGCTGACCCTTGGTGGCGCGGGCCTCGGCAAAGGCGGCGCGGATCTGGTCAAAGTCGTTGCCGTCGGCGAGCTCCACCACATGGAACTTGAAGGCACGGAACTTGTCTGCCAGCGGCATGGGGTCGTTGACCTCCTCGACGGGACCATCGATCTGCAGGCCGTTGTGGTCAACAATCACGCAGAGGTTATCGAGTTGCTGGTTGCCGGCAAACATGGCGGCCTCCCAGACTTGGCCCTCCTCGCTCTCGCCATCGCCCAGCAGGGCGTACGTGCGATAAGTATCGCCCCAGTGCTTGGCGGCAACGGCCATGCCCACGGCGGCGGAGATGCCCTGGCCGAGCGAACCGGTGGACATGTCGACGCCCGGGGTGTCGTTCATGTTGGGGTGACCCTGCAGGTGGCTGCCGATGTGGCGCAGCGTCTCGAGGTCCTCCTTGGGGAAGAATCCGCGCTCGGCGAGCACGGCGTACAGGCCCGGAGCGCAATGACCCTTGGAAAGCACAAAGCGGTCGCGATCGGCCTTGCGGGGATCGGCCGGGTCGACGTTCATTTCCTCAAAGTACAGATAGGTCATGATGTCGGCGGCGCCGAGCGAACCGCCCGGATGGCCGGACTTGGCAGCGTGCACGCCGGTGACGATGCCCTTCCTTACCTCGTTGGCAACCTTTTTGAGCTCTTCGTCGCTCATTGTGCCTTCCTTTCATCCTCATTAGACAAAATGCGCACGGCACCGAAGGTAATCCCAACACAGCCGCAATGCACGTACGTCATTCATTATGCTGGAAACTGAAGGCTTTACCAGAGTTTTTATCATTATTTGAACAATTTAGCAGGCAGAACCGCTGATGAAACGGTTTATCAATGTGAACGTCTTTTGGATGGAACGCAGCCGGCCCTACGCGTTAATGTCCTTGAATCCCTCACCGAAGGCTTCCGTAACGTCGGCGACCGTCACAATTGCGTGAGGATCGCGCTCACGCACGATCGTTTTGAGGGTATTGAGCTCTCGACGGCTAACGATCACCATGATCACCGGCTTCTCGACGCCCGAATACATACCGGTCGCCTTTAATTTGGTGCAGCCGCGTCCTAGACCATACATGATGTCGGCCGCGATATCGGGGAAATTGTCCGAGATGATGAGCACCATACGGCGCTTATTGCCGCCATCGACCACGGCATCGATTACATAGCCGCTGATCACCATCGATAGTCCTGCATACAGAGCATTTTCGAGCGAGAAGACCGGGGCCGATGCCGCACAAACGGCAACGTCGATTGCCATGACGGTCGAGCCCACCGGCAACGAGGTATTACGCGAGATGATTTGGCCAATCGTGTCCGAGCCGCCGGTGTTGGCGCCGGCGCGCAACACCATGCCGTAACCGATGCCCGTGATAATGCCGCCCCACATAGCGGGAAGCATCAGGTCTGCATGTGCCAGAGGCGCTACAAACGGGGCAAACAGATCGGTAAAGAAGCCCAGCAGCACAAAGCCCGTCGCCGTCTGCACCACGTAGAACATGCCGCCCTCGCGCATAACGACCAGCAGCAGCAAGGCGTTCATCACGATGGTCTGGATACCGACGGGAAGCGACACGCCTCGCGCTGCGCCGACCGCCTGGATAATCGTCGCAAGGCCCGTAACGCCACCGGCTGCAAGACCGTTGGGAATCAAAAACAGGTCGGTCGCGATGGCGGCCAAGGCGCACCCCAACATGATCTGGGGCAGATCGTGAAAGAAGTTCATCGAAAGAATGCGCTTAATGTCCAGACGATACGCCATGCTGCCTCCTTCAAAAAAGCGCACCCCATCGGATGCGCTTTGGACTTCTTCTTGTATTCGATTCTACCGATTCGCCGGACAAAAAACCACCCCTGTGCAGGGTATGTTCCGGATGCAAAACCGCCCCGCTCGGAAAGCCTTGATCAATTCCCACATAAACTGAGCGGTTTATGCAGACGGGGCCTCCGCGTCAGCGTTGCCGGTAGCCCAACGGTGATAGCCAATTACAAACGAATCCAGATCGCCGTCGTCAAGAACGGCCTCGACATTGCTGGTCTCCACGCCCGTGCGCAGGTCCTTAACCATCTGGTACGGGTAGAGCACGTAGCTGCGGATCTGGTTGCCAAAACCAATTGTGGTCTTGGGTCCGCGAATCTCGTCCAGGGCCTCGGCGCGCTTTTCGAGCTCAATCTCGTACAGACGGGCCTTGAGGATCTGCATGCACGCGGCCTTGTTTTGAATCTGGCTGCGCTCGTTTTGACACGTAACCACGATACCGCTGGGGAAATGCGTCACGCGCACGGCGGAGTCGGTGGTGTTGACACCCTGGCCGCCCGGGCCGCTTGCATGGTACACGTCGACGCGAATGTCATCGGGACTAATCTCGATATCGATATCGTCGGG
>CABSNH010000203.1 GCA_902478985.1 uncultured Collinsella sp. | reverse complement strand
TCTCGTGGGCTCGGAGATGTGTATAAGAGACAGCACGTGGGCCAGGTGCGCGGCGACGCGCGCGTGCTGCTTTCGGGAGAGCGCGTGGCGCTCAACTACCTGCAGCGCATGAGCGGCATCGCTACTTACACACATCGGATGGCGGCTGCGCTCGTGGGCACCAAGACCGTGCTTGTCGACACGCGCAAGACCACGCCGGGCATGCGCGTCTTCGAGAAGGCTGCAGTCGAGATCGGCGGCGGCAGCAACCACCGCTATAACCTGTCGACGGCTGTCATGCTCAAGGACAACCACATCGACGCCGCCGGCGGCGTGACACGCGCGATTGAGATGGCTCGCGCCCATGCGTCGTTTACCACGACGGTCGAGATCGAGTGCGAGAACCTGGACATGGTGCGTGAGGCCGTGGAGGCCGGCGCCGACATCATCATGTTCGACAACATGACCCACGACGACATGGCTGCCGCGATTGAGCTTATCGCCGGCCGTGCCAAGACCGAGTGCTCGGGCAACGTGGATGCCAGCAATATCCGCGCGCTCGCCGACCTGGGCGTTGACTTTATTAGCTCGGGGGCGCTGACGCACTCTGCGCCGATTCTCGACCTCTCGCTCAAGCACCTGCGTCTGCTGGACGGTAAATAATGGACGCCCGCGAGCGTCGCCGTGCCATCATGGCCGTGCTCGAGAGCGCCAAAGATCCTGTCTCGGGCAGTGCGCTTGCCCGCGAGGTGGGCGTGAGCCGTCAGGTCGTGGTGCAGGACATCGCCCTGCTGCGCGCCGACGGGCACGATATCGTCGCCACCAATCGCGGCTATGTACTACAGGAGGCCCCCAGCAGCCCCGCTGTGCCCACGCGCTTGGTCAAGGTTCGCCACGGCGTGGAGCAGGCAGGCGATGAGCTTACGAGTATCGTCGACGCCGGAGGCGCCGTGCTCAACGTGATCGTCAATCACCGCGTGTACGGTAAGATCACGGCCGACCTGGACATCCGCAATCGTCGCGATGTTGAGCGCTACCTGCACGATATCGAGAGCGGCAAGAGCTTTCCGCTACTAACGGTGACGAGCGGCTATCACTTCCATCGCATTGCGGCAGAAGACGAGCAAACTCTCGACGAGATCGAGGCCATACTCAAGGAGAAGGGCTATCTGGCAGACCTAATGCCCTACGAAGACGACCTATCGTAGCTGACGCTGCAAACGCCCCTAAGCGGCAATCTGACGTTCAATCGTCGGTCGCGTACAAAAGTACGCTTCCCTCCTCTTTCACGTCACCTTGCTCGCTTAGGGACGTTTTCGCTGACGTGAGCTCAACCTGCGACGGTGCCAAATTGGTTATCCGCACGAAAAAAAGGAGGCCTCCGCGGCGATGCGGAGGCCTCCTTTTTGTGCACGGTGTACTTGTGAGTGTGCAAGTGGGGGAGTTGTTACTCCTCGACGATCTCGGTGATCGCGCCGGCGGGGCAAGCGTCCTGGCAAGCGCCACAGGCGACGCAGGAATCCTCGTCAGCGACGGTAGCGACGTCCTGGAGCTCCAGAACGCCAGCGGGGCAGGAGTCGACGCAAACGCCACAAGCGATGCACTCGTCGGCATCAATTACGGGATGAGCCATGGTAGTTTCCTCTCTGTTGACCGACGCTACAGGCGATGCGCGTCGGTTTGATTCGGGCAAAAACATACCACGGGAGCGACCGTTTGCAATACCCTCTGACCGGCATCTTCATACCGTTCGCCGAGTATGCCGCGGCTTACTAAAAAACATGCAGGTGAGGCCGTTGAGCTGCGCAAATGTTAGCTATAGATGACTTGACATATAGGGCGATTGAGCGAGCTAGCGGAAAGCGCATCCCGTAATCCACGTCCAAAACGGGACACAGTTTCAGGCTCGCACCTCAGTCAACTCTACATAGATTTCAATAGATCTGCCGAGAACTCAAACAGTGTATTTACCTGCGCATTTAAGAACCTAAACTCTCAGAGATAAGAAATCTTATATGAATTGACTTAGATTTTGTATATTCCGGCCCATAAGGGGATACACTACATCCTGAAAGACAAGCCGAAGCGCCGCGCGACAGACCGTCGAGGCGGCGCGAACGCAAAAGAGAGAGGTAATTTCTAATGAGTAAGATTCTTGGTATCGACCTTGGTACTACTAACTCCGCTATGGCCGTCCTCGAGGGCGGTTCTCCGACCATTATCGTGAACGCCGAGGGCGACCGCACCACCCCGTCCGTTGTTGGCTTCCGTGCTGACGGCGACCGTGTCGTGGGTAAGGCCGCTAAGAACCAGGCTGTCACCAACCCCAAGAACACCGTGTTCTCCATCAAGCGTTTCATGGGCCGCAAGTACTCCGAGTGCACCTCCGAGATCAAGACTGTGCCGTACGAGGTCAAGGAGGGCCAGGGCGGCCGTGCCGTCGTCGATATCGAGGGCAAGGATTACACCGCCGAGCAGGTGAGCGCCATGACGCTCGCGAAGATGAAGGCCGACGCCGAGAAGTATCTGGGCGAGACCGTCACCGACGCCGTCATCACCGTCCCGGCCTACTTCAACGACGCCCAGCGTCAGGCCACCAAGGACGCCGGCAAGATCGCCGGTCTCGACGTCAAGCGTATCATCAACGAGCCGACCGCGGCTGCGCTGGCCTACGGCTGTCTCTTATACACATCTCCGAGCCCACGAGACAGGCAGAAATCTCG
>CABSNH010000202.1 GCA_902478985.1 uncultured Collinsella sp. | reverse complement strand
GTGCTGGGCTAAAAAGCTGGTAAACGGACTGGACACGGGTTCTCGCATTCTTTCTGAGGTTGCATTGATGCAATATGCAGACAACATATTGCCACATCAGGGCGTTTGGCGCGGCAGTTTTGGCGATTTAGGACAACGGGCGTGCGTTTGATGGAGCGCGCCTAAATCAGCCTAAAATGCTCGAGCGCCGCAACGACACCGTCGTGATCGACGGTGTCGGTCACGTAATCGGCCTTATCCTTGAGATAGTCCGGTGCGTTGCCCATCGCAATGCCGACATCGACGGCGTTCATCAGCGAGACGTCATTGCTGGCGTCGCCAATGCCGTATACGGTTCCGTGGTGGGGGTCGAGGGCGTCGAGTACAGACTGGATGCCCCCGCGCTTCGTGCATTCGCGGGGCGAGATTTCGGTTACCTCGAGTTCGAGCTCGTTAAAGCACAGCAGCGGCTCAAGTGCCTTATCTTGAGCGATGTGGTTGGCGAGCGATGTAGACATCAAGATCTTGTAGACACTGTAATGTTGCAGCTGCGTGACTGCGTCGCCCAGGGTGCGCGCGTATCCGGGGGCATCGGGGGCATCGGCACTCATGCGCACGACGCCGTTGAGGCCCTCAAAGCGGATGACCTCGCCCGATTGCTCAAGATAGGGGGCAAGATGCTGCAGCATGCTGGGCGTCATCGACAGATCGCGAATTGCGTGTCCGTTGATCTCGGCGTAACCGCCCGCAAGACAGACGATGCCGGTCCAAGGCAGCTCAAGAAGTTTGGGGTGGATGCAGCTGAGGGTACGTCCCGTGCAGATAAAGGCCATGTTGCCGTTGGCGACAAACTCGCGGATTGCCTGCGAAACCGCCTCGTTGGGATAGGGGGAGAGGTCCCGCTCGTCTTCGGGAAGGTCTTGGGCGAGCCTGGGGTCTTGCCAGGCGAGCGTTCCGTCGATATCGAAGAAGCAAATATCGCCGCGCTTATGGGCTGCGCTGGCGGCAGGGGAGGCCGAGGTGGTGGGCACAAATTCCGGCTCGAGGCCCATGATCTGGTCAAAATGCTCTTTAACGCGGGGAACGGAGATGCCGATGACCACCTGGGCGGTCTTGCCCGTAATGATGAGGCCCTTGGCGCCCACCGCGACAAACGACGCGTTATCTGCAACGATGGAAGGGTCTGCGACCTCGACGCGCAGGCGCGTGGCGCAGTTGGTTGCGCCCACGATATTGCCAACGCCACCTAAAAGCTGAATTACCCGCTCAGCGAGGACGTGATCTTGATCGGATCGACTATCGACCTCGTCATTGGGGGATTGCTCTTTGGCAAAGTCGCTTCCCGTTAAACAATCGATTGCCGCGCGATTGGCAACATGATTCTCGCGGCCCGGTGTCTTAAGGTCATAGACCAAGATGAGTGCTCGAAAACTAACAAAAAAGATGAGGCTAAAGGCAAGGCCGATACCGAGCGCCAAAAGATAGGCACCGGCATGCGTGCGCATGAGCGGAATAAAGTTGAAGGCTGCCATCTCCATCAGGCCGCCCGAGAAGATGCCGACGATGCCAAAGAGATTCATGGTTGTGGCAAGGCAAGACGATAAGACGGCGTAGAGCAAAAAGAGCCCGGGGTGGGTGAACATAAAGAGAAACTCGAGTGGCTCGGTAACGCCGCAAACCACCGAGGCGATGATGGCGGGAACAAGGATGACCCTGAGGCCGGCGCGGCGCTCGGGTTTTGCGGTGGAGTAGAACGCAGCTGCGATGGCAGGAAGGCCAAAGAGCTTGACCCAGCCGGTGGCGGTAAAACCGGCCCACGGCGCAAGCTCATTAAGGGGGCGCGTGCTATGGGAGAGGATGGGGAGCAAACTGCTCCACGTGGCGTAGATGCCGTCGTTAATGACCAGGTTGTCGTAGTAGATCGGCATGTAGAGCAGGTGGTGCAGGCCAAAGGGCTCGAGTGCTCGTTCTAAAAAGACAAAGATGCCCACGCCAAAGGGACCGACGCCTGCAAGCGCGTGACGCAGCGTATCGGTTACATCGTATACGTAGGGCACGATGGCGGCCGAGATAGCAGCAAGGGCAAACACGGCAAAAAAGCTGATGAGGTAGACCAGCGAGGAGCCCGAGAAGGTGCCGAGCCAATCGGGAACCTTGGCATCGTAGAAGCGGTCATGGATGGCAACGACGGTTGCCGATACCGCCAGCGGGCCGATAATGCCGGTGTCGAGCGTCTTGATGCCGTCGATGACGGTGATACCGCTGGCGGAGGTCAAAGATGACGGGTACTCAAGTCCAAGGTTGTCTCCGCTCAGCTTAATGATCTCGCTCAAAAAGAAGCAGTAGGCAAAATAGGCGACGAGAGCCTCGAGACAGCAACGAGCCGGTTGTTTTTGGGCAAGACCGATGGGCAGCGCTACGGCAAAAAGGAGCGGGAGGCGTTTAAAGACCGTCCACGAGCCGCGCTGGATGATGGTCCAAAAAACGTACCAAGGGGTTCCGTATACGGCGAGATCGCCGACGATGTCCGCAGTCGTTGCGAGAGCGGAGACGCCGACCATGAGGCCTGATATAGAAAACAGCATGGCGGGCGCGAACATTGCCCCGCCAAAGCGTTGGATTTTTTGCAGCATGTTCTGCCTTCCGAATATCGAGGCGCGTTGCGCGTGGGGAAACGTTTAAACAATGGATTCATTGTAGAGGACCAGACGATTGTCGTACCGGCAGTTTTGAGCGAAACCG
>CABSNH010000201.1 GCA_902478985.1 uncultured Collinsella sp. | reverse complement strand
GAAGGCGGCGCGAGCTCTGCCGCCGCGGCAAAGATACTCCAGCAGGCGGCAATTACGCGCCGCGATGCCGCCGCCAACGCCGTAAGCGCAAGCGAGGCTCAGTCCGCCCGCGATGCCGACGCTCGGCACAAGGCGACGAACCTGTATCAGCTCGATATTCCGGTTGAGTGGTATGGCAAGGTCGCAACCTGGCAGAACGGCAACACGCTGTGCATTTATCTGGACGGCGACACCAACACACCGCTCGTGACGCTCGTCGCGGTGCGCGATGGCGAGACCTTTACCCCCGACGACGGCGATACGGTTTTGGGCACGGTCAGCCTAGGCAACGGCTACACCGTCTACGCCAGCGGCCCTGTCTATCCGTACGTGATTCCGCAAACCGTTAATGGACACACGCAGAACCCCGTGTCGACCTACCCCATGGATACGGCGATTGAGCTTGTCGAACTCACGACCGGCAACCGCTACACATACAGCCAGATCAAAAACGACCTGGTCGGTAAAGACGGCAAGGCCGACGCCGCGACCAAACTCGAGACCGACTACCTCGCCCAGATTCTCCTGCCAAGCATCAAAGCCCAGGACTAGCCGGCCCGAAGACAGCCGCCCAACACCCATATCCCTAACGCAGTTGCGGTGAAATAGGGATTGTTTTTGCTGGTCAAACCGCAAAACAGTCCCTATTTCACCGCAACTTATTGGTGGCCTTTTGGGTGGCACTCAGCGCCACGGGTCGGCTTCGAACATTGGCTCGCGCTCGGGGCGTCGGTCGCTGTAGGGATCGTAGCCGTCGTCGTCCTCGTTCTCGGCGCGAATGTAGGGATCGCGCGGCTTGGGCGCCGGTTTAGGCGAAGTCTTCGGTGCGGCGGGCGCGACGGGCGCCGCCTCAGCCGCCGGTGCGTTCGTCTTGTTCTCGTCTTTCATCTGCATAGCTCCTTGCCATGTGCTCACGTTCAACACCATCGATTGTCGCACGAAAAAGGGCGGCGGACCCAATCGGATCCGCCGCCCTTGGAGTTCGGCTCAAAAGGCAAATTTTGAGGCATGACCCAAAATCTACTGAGCGTCGGGGACCTCGTAGGTGGCCGCCGGCGTATTGTCGCACACGACGGTAAAGCCGCCGTCCTTGTCGACATCGACCGTCACCTGATCGCCCTCGCGCACCGTGCCGTCGATGATAGCGGCGGCGATGGCATCCACGACCTCGCGCTGCACCAGACGCTTGAGCGGACGGGCGCCAAAGACCGGGTCCAGGCCGCCCACGGCGAGCATCTGCTTGGCCGCCGGGGTGATGGCAAGCGTCATGCGCTCCTTGGCCAGACGCGCGCGGACGTCGGCGAGCTGGATGTCGACAATCTTCTCGATCTGCGCCATGCCGAGCGGATGGAACACCACGATATCGTCGATACGGTTGAGGAACTCGGGACGGAAGGTCTGAGCCATGGCCGCGTTGACCTGATGGCGCATCTCCTCCTCGTCCTTGCCGGAAAGCTCGGCGATAGCCTTGGAGCCCACGTTAGACGTCATGATGATAATCGTGTTCTTAAAGGACACTTGGCGACCCTGACCGTCGGTCAAACGGCCGTCGTCGAGCACCTGCAGCAGCACATTAAAGACATCCGGATGGGCCTTCTCCATCTCGTCGAGCAAGATCACGGAGTAGGGGCGACGGCGTACGGCCTCGGTGAGCTGGCCGCCCTCGTCGTAGCCCACGTATCCCGGGGGCGCACCGATCAGACGCTGGACGCTGAACTTCTCCATGTACTCGGACATGTCGATACGCACGAGCGCGCGCTCGTCATCGAACAGGCACTCGGCAAGCGCCTTGGCGAGCTCGGTCTTGCCCACGCCGGTGGGGCCCAGGAAGAAGAAGCTGCCGATGGGCTTGTCCGGATCGGAGAGGCCCGCACGGCTGCGGCGCACAGCTGCGGCAACGGCGGAGACGGCCTCGTCCTGGCCGATGACGCGCTTATGCAGCTCGCCCTCCAGGCCCTTCAGCTTGTCGAGCTCGCCCTGCATCATCTTGGACACGGGCACGCCGGTCCAAGCGCTCACGACCTCGGCGATCTCATCGGAGGTCACCTGTTCGTTGAGGCCCTCGCCGTCCTGCTGCTTTTGTGCCTCGAGCGCAGCCTCGGAATCCTGAATCTGCTGCTGCAGGCCAGGAATCACGGAGTAGCGCAGCTCGGACGCACGGCCCAGGTCGCCGTTGCGCGTCGCGCGCTCCTCTTCGCTCTTGGCCTCGTCGAGCTGACCCTTGAGCTCCTGCACGTGGTCGATGGCGTTCTTCTGGTTGAGCCAGCCGGCCTTTTGCACGTTGAGCTTTTCCTGAACCTCGGCAATCTCCTGGCGTAGGGCCTCCAGACGCTCCTTGGAGGCATCGTCGGTCTCCTTCATGAGCGCCTGCTCCTCGATCTGCAGCTGGGTGAGCTGACGCGTGGTTGCGTCGATCTCGACCGGCATGCTGTCGAGCTCCATGCGCAGGCGGCTTGCGGCTTCATCGACCAGGTCGATGGCCTTGTCGGGCAGGAAGCGGTCGGCAATGTAGCGATCGGAGAGGTCGGCGGCGGCCACGAGCGCGCTATCGGTAATGTGCACGCCGTGGAAGATCTCGTACTTCTCCTTGAGGCCACGCAGGATCGAGATGGTGTCCTCGACGGTGGGCTCGGAGACCATCACGGTCTGGAAACGACGGGCGAGCGCCGCGTCCTTCTCGATGTACTTGCGGTA
>CABSNH010000200.1 GCA_902478985.1 uncultured Collinsella sp. | reverse complement strand
GCTTTTGGCACCGCTGCCCCAAGTGCAACCCTAGCCAGCCCAAGCGCAATGTTGAGTTTTGGGAGGCAAAGTTCCGTCGCAACGTCGAGCGCGACCGTGCCGCCGTGGCAGCGCTCACCGAAATGGGCTGGACGCCCATAACCATCTGGGAATGCGAACTCAAAAAGGACCGCATCGACGCCACGATGGAAAAGGTCATCGAACAAGTACGCGCCGCCGCACCGCAGCGCTAGGAACGAGCCGTCCACACGCCCCACACAGGCAAGCCACATCCGCGCCACAAACCTTAGAAAGCCCTTAAGCTCAAAACCTTTCAAGAGTGTTACTCGATAGCTTTTACCTGCGGTTTCATCGCAACGTCAAACCTCATTAAGCCTTTCTTTAGCACTTCTTTGCAGCAGCCGCGGCATAATACTGCCAACGCACGGGACCTAGCAGCACACCCCGTGCGCAACCTTTTGGTGGACATCGAGGAGGCCGCATAAGCATGCATTCTTCCAATGACGCAGCACAGCAGCCATCCCTAAAACATGCAAACCTTTTCTCCTTCCCCCCGACACAGAGAAACGGTCTCCTCGACTCCCCCGCCACAAAAGCCAAACGCTCAACAGACCAGAGCCTCAACTTACGAGCATCCTTCGAAAAGCTCCAAGCATCCCTAGACAAGGCGTTCCCCGAACAGGCAAGAGCAATCTAAGCCCATCGCGCTTTATACTGATGCCATGAGAAACATGGATCACATAGAATTGCACCGCGGAGGACGCGAGGAAGCGTTTCCCGAGACCGCCGAAGACTGGCCCTATATTGCCGAACGCGCAGAATTCGCTCGCTATCCGGGCAATTCCGTCCCCTGGCACTGGCATTCCGAGGTTGAGCTTTTCTACATGGAGCAGGGAGCGATTGACTATCGAACGCGCGCGGCTCATGAGCACGTACGCTTTGAGGAAGGGTCCGCCGGCTTTATCAACGGCGGCGTTTTGCACCGCACGCTGCAATCACCCAATTCGGCACCAGCCATTCAAATGTTGCATATCTTTCAGCCGTCGATGCTCGGCGATCCCGCGGGACGCCTTCAAAAGCACTATATCAATCCTTTGCTGCAATGTCGAGGCGTCGATGTGCTCAAATGGTCGCCCACCAACCCCGACGATACGCCCTTTATCGATTTGCTAAAGAGTTCCTTTAACCACGACCTTCAACGGCCGCAGAACGAGATGGCGCTTCGGAATAGCTTGTCAGAGCTCTGGATTCAGATTTACGCCAAGGCCGAACCGCTCTTTTCCTCCGACAACGCCTCTTGGATGACCAACCGCGACGTACAGTTCAAGGCAATCCTGGACTATATCCGCGCAAACTATGCAGCCGCTATAGATGTGCCCCAGATGGCATCTGCAGCCGGCGTAAGCGAAAGAGAGTGTTACCGCATTATCGAAGCTTGCGCAGGAACGACCCCGGCGGCATATCTGCGCGCATACCGCGTAAACCGTGCTTGCGAACTTTTGGCACACACCACGCGAACGGTCCAGACAGTCGCGCGCCAATGCGGCTTTGCGACAGCAAGCCATCTTGGCCAGGTATTTAAAGAACAAATGGGATGCACTCCTTCGAGCTATCGAGCAGCGAGGCAGAATCTCGATAGTACCAGGCAGAAATCCCGCTAGCCCTTCTTCTGTCACTGAATCAAACTTGCAGGCAAACAACAGAGAGGAGCAACCATATGAAGCACTTTGACCATATCGTATTTGACGTTGATGGGACATTGGCAGATACAGAAGAAAGCGTTCTATCATCGCTTGTCCAGATTGTCCAAGAAGAGACCGGCAAAACGCTCCCCCGACACGAGCTTGAATTTGCCCTCGGCATACCCGGCAAGGATGCCCTTGAGAAACTTGGGATCTACTCGCAGGCAACGTTGGATCGCTGGTGCCAAATTGCCGCCAGCTTTAAAAGCACCATCAGCGTGTTTCCCGGCTTGCACGAAGTTATCGCAACACTCTCCGACAACGGCTGCAAACTTGGCATCGTCTCCTCACGTGCGCGCGACGAATACGCAGAAGAAATTGCACCCCTTGGCTTCGATAAGTATTTTGAGCACATCATCCTTGTCGAAGACACAACCGAACATAAACCCGCACCCGCTCCCATGCTCGAATATCTCCGGCGTACGGGCGCGAATCCTGGCAACGTCGTCTACGTTGGCGACACCGTCTACGACGAACAATGCGCAACTTCAGCAGGGGTCAGTTTTGCCAGAGCAGCATGGGGATCACACCAAGATATCCCAAATGCCACCTACAACCTCAAAACCCCCAACGACCTGTTAACCCTAACAACCAAGTAACCCTCCCATCCCAAATTCGCAGTCCTAACGCCACAAGGGCGACGACCTCGAGAAGGTCAACTTGGGAGGGACGAGGGCTTAGTTCCCCAATCTTTCCGCAGGGGGGGCAAAAAGCAACGTCTTATTTTTCCGACACTAACGCCACAAGGGCGATCGAGCAGGACGGCTTGGGCGGGTCCCCGTACTTAGTTTCCAAAATCATTCCGCAGCGCGAAGGCCCCCGTTGCCAACGCTTCGTAGAAGCGAGACAACGGGGGCCTTCATGCGCGAGGACGTTTTGGAAACTAAGTACGGGACCCGCCAAAACCGTCCGGTGGGATCAGAGTACCCTTGCTGTTACTCTGCTTTGCCCACAGAGTTAAGGTTGGTCATGCGGATCTTAACCAGCTCGGTGATCTCACGCATGCCCTCCTTGG
>CABSNH010000199.1 GCA_902478985.1 uncultured Collinsella sp. | reverse complement strand
AGTTGCGCCAAGCTGCAGCCCTGCTGATAGATAAAGGTGAGGTGTTGGGTGCAGGAACGGTACGCATCAAACGTCGCAAGCGCCTGCTCGACATTCGTATAGACCTTCCATGCTCCAAAGATCTTGTAGTTCTCGCCACGTTGGGCGATGAACTCGTATACGTCGTCGTAGGGGTACCCCAGGAAGTAGCCAATCTCGTGTGGAAATTCGCAGGTGCAGCCGTTGTCGCAGTGTGCTTGATGGTCCAATGTGCATCGGGTTTGGCCGCAAGCACATTCCGCGGCATTTTTGCTCGCGAGCGTAATGCGTGATGCCAGGTGTGCAAGGCATATTGGCAGATTGTCGGTGTCGTAACCCTCCTTGGCGAGTGCTGTTTTGGCGCGCGGATCAGCAAGGTAGGTAGCGAGGCGACCGGGCCGATACGCGTACACGAGCGCTCCGCAAGGCCGCCAGACCAAAACACTCAGGTGGATGCCGAGCGGATCGAGCTCGTGATTGCACTGGGCAATAACGTTGAGCAGACGTACTCGGCGATCTGTGATTGGCGCGGTCGCGCCCGAACCATCCTGATGGGCGTAGACGCCGGGATAGGTAAAGAGCGATGCCGGTTTGATGCCCGCGAGCGTGGGGGAGCAGTTGCGCACGACTGCTGCCTGAAACGTTGGGATGTCTATGGTTCGAGTCACGGCGCTCCTTACGGATCTAAACTGTTAGCCTAGGAAAACTTATACACGAAAGTAAGCCTTGGTCAACTAAAAAGTTTGAAGAGGGAAACTAATTGACCGAACGGACATGATTTTGGGTTAAGATGGGGACACCCCATGGGGGTATCTAGATAGGGCTACTTGAAAGGGGAACGCATGAGTGACTTGCTCAACCCTGCGAATCTCATCGTGCTGGCTGTCATTGCCGTCGGCATGTTTTTTGGACTGCGTCGCATTGCCGCTTCGACACACGGGAAGAGTTGTTGCAGCGATGGTACGAGCGGCAAGAAGGCCAAAAAGGTTGTTGTGGTGGATACCGATGCGTCGCACTATCCCTATAGCGATGAGCTGCTCATCGGCGGCATGAGCTGTGACGGCTGCGCTCAGAACGTAGCCAATGCCCTCAATGCGCTGGACGGCGTGTGGGCAACGGTAGCGTACGCGGACCACACAGCACGCGTACGCTCGAAGCGCCCGGTTGATCGCGACACACTCGAGACGGCGGTGAGGGGTGCGGGCTATTACGTTATGAAAATGTAGGCGTTGCCCTCTCCAATGGATACCGGCCTCCTGCCCATTGGGACCATCGACGTCCTAAAATTTGCGCAAAAAAACCTTTAGATGCGGCAAAAGTGGAGTTTGGTGACGGTTTGCGCGGAATTCGCTACCAATCGAGCATCTATTAACCCGTCCATAAAATTACAGGTGTATATTTATATACTGATTATTGCTGTGCTCAGATTGCAATTAACCGTGGACAGAAATGAAGAATGCTAAAACTGGGCTTTAGGACAGGGGAGGCTATAACCTTATGAGACGAGTGGGAACACTTGGCTTGGTGGCAGCGCTTGCCGCTATCTTGGTATCGCCGCTGCCGGCGCACGCCGAAGACGCATCGGGTGCCGTTACCTACAATGCGGGAAATGGGTATTCCTTTGAGAAGCTCTCGCATCCTACGGTAGGAACGTCGCAGCCGGATGGCATCGTCGACTACCAGGGTAACGGTGCCGTTGCCGTTCCGGGCGCCGATGGTAATACGGCCAACAACGAAGGCGATCGCGGCCAGAGCTACACTTGGGCGGCTGCGAGCTATGGTGACTGGCTTTATGTGGGCACCTGCTATGCGGCGATGGGCAACACGCTGACGCTCATGAACGGCACGCTGGGCGATTCCTTTGATGCCGAGACCATGCGCCTGACGCTGGAGGCCATGTTTAACGGCACCTTCTTCTATGGACAGAAGAAGGAGGACGGCACGGCCGACAAGGACAGCGGCGGTATCTTGGTCAAGATCAATACCAAGACCGGTGAGACCAAGCTGCTACTCTCTGAATCGCTCAACGGCGTCGGTCCTTTGTTCCGCAATGCCGTGAGCTATAAGGGCAAGCTCTATTTCTGCGGTAGCGTCAGGACCAATGGCGGCAAAAGCGGCCTGCCTGCTGTATATGAGATCGATCCTAAGACGGATGATTGGAAAGTTGTCTATCAGGGCCTTTCGAGCGCGGACGATTACCGCGATGCCTACCAGCAGGGCATTTCTACCGGTATCCGCGGCATGTGCGTCCATGATGGACAGCTCGTCATCAGTAATGTGGGTAAAGACGCGTACGGTAATTTTGTGTCGACAATCCTGACGTCGTCTGACCCCTCGAAGGGCCCGGGCAGCTTCACCGAGATTGCCAACTCGGGCACGCTGTTTAACTATCCGGCGATTCACTATAAGGACAGCATCTACGGCGGCGCCATTTGGGATATGGTCTCGTACAACGGCCATCTCTATGCGACCATCTGCACCGGTACGCCCGATAACGCTCCCGATGATAATTCCATGCAGTCGTTTGCCATGGTTCGTGGCGACAAGAACGCCGACGGCAGCTATTCGTGGACTCCGATTGTCGGCGATAAGAATGCGGTCCGTGAAGAGGAGCGTGCAAAGTACTGCTTTGGCATCGATCCTGCCCGTACCCGTTCTGGCGCTGCCAACCTCATCGTCTACAACGACTACCTCTATATCGGTGAATACAACCTGTCTCTTATACACATCTGACGCTGCCGACGA
>CABSNH010000198.1 GCA_902478985.1 uncultured Collinsella sp. | reverse complement strand
CCTCAGACCATCGAGTCGATCAACCACGCCAAGGCCGCCGGCGTACCCATCGTCGTCGCCGTCAACAAGATTGATAAGCCGGGCGCCAACCCCGACCGCGTGCGCCAGGAGCTCACCGAGTACGGCATCATCCCCGAGGAGTGGGGCGGACAGAACATGTTCGTCAACATCTCGGCCAAGCAGAAGATCGGTATCGACGACCTGCTCGAGACCGTGCTGCTCCAGGCCGACGTGCTCGAGCTCAAGGCCAACCCCGACACCTTTGCCTCCGGTAACGTCCTCGAGGCTAAGCTCGACAAGGGCCGCGGTTCGGTTGCCACGGTTCTCGTGACACGCGGTACCCTGCACGTGGGCGATACGCTGGTCGCCGGCCTTACCTACGGCCGCGTCCGCGCCATGCTCGACCCCAAGGGCAATGCCGTCACCGAGGCCGGCCCCTCCGACGCCGTCGAGATCCTGGGCCTGCAGTCCGTGCCCAACGCCGGTGACGAGTTCCGCGTGTTCGAGGATGAGCGCGAGGCTCGCGCCCTGGCGGATGAGCGTTCGCTCAAGGCCCGTATCGAGGAGCAGAGCCGCGTGAAGCACGTCACGCTCGAGAACCTCTTCGAGACCATCGCCGATGCCGAGGTCAAGGAGCTCAACCTGATCATCAAGGCCGACGTCCAGGGTTCCATCGAGGCCCTTCAGGACTCGCTCGACAAGATGGATCAGTCCGAGGTCCGCATCAACACGATCCACTCCGCCGTCGGTGCCATCAACGAGACCGACGTCGTCCTGGCCGACGCCTCCAACGCCATCATCATCGGCTTTGGCGTGCGTCCCGACGGCAAGGCCCGCTCCGCAGCCGAGCGCGAGGGCGTCGAGATTCGTTGCTACGACGTTATCTATAAGTGCCTCGAGGAGCTCGACGCTGCCCGCATCGGCATGCTCAAGCCCACCGAGGTCGAGGTCTCCACGGGTACCGCGACCGTCCTGGACACCTTCAAGGTGCCCAAAGTCGGCATCGCCGCCGGTGTCCGCGTCGAGGAGGGCGAGATCGCCGCGACCGATTCCGTGCGCCTGGTGCGTGACGGCATTGTGGTCTTCAACGGCAAGATTGCCTCGATGCGCCACTACAAGGACGAGGCCAAGAGCCTCAAGAGCGGTTCCGAGGGCGGCATTGGCCTGGAGAACTTCCAGGACATCAAGCCCGGCGATCAGATCGAGGGTTACCGCATCGACCAGGTTGCCCGTACCGAGTAGGGGGTAGCGCTATGAAGCAAACGCAGGCAACCCGCCGTTTGGGCGAGCAGCTTCGCGAGAGGCTCGGTTATATCCTGCTCTTTGAGGTTTCCGATCCGCGTCTCGACCTGGTCACCCTGACTGCGGTCGAGGTCGCGGTGGACCGTTCGTTCGCACGCGTGTACGTGTCGTGCGATGCGAGCCGCTACGATGAGGTCATGGAGGCGCTTGCCAGCGCCAAGGGTCGTATTCGCAGCCTGTTGGCTCGCTCGCTCGATTGGCGCGTCACGCCCGAGCTCGATTTTCGCATCGATCGCTCGACCGATGAGGCCGAGCGCATCACGCGTGCGCTGGAAAACGTTCCGGCCACGCTTGCGATCGAAAAGGACGAGGACGGCTACCCCATAGCGGATGCCGCCCAGGAGGCAGCTTTAGATGACTAATTCCGCCGACCTCGCCTCGTGCGAGTCTGCAGATATTAAACGACGCATCCTCGAGCTCATCGAGGATGCGTCCTCCATTGCGATCTCGGGTCACACCTCTCCCGACGGCGATGCCCTGGGCTCCGTGTTGGGCCTGGGCCTCTCGCTTATGAAGGTGTTCCCCGACAAGGACATCGCCCTGCTGCTGGCAGACGATGATCCCGTTCCGCGCATTTACCGTTTTATGGAGGGCGCCGATCTGCTGGTGCCGGCATCTGCCTACACCGGCAACCCGGAGCTGTTCATCTCGGTGGACGTGCCGGTCGTCGAGCGCCTCAATAATTCCGCCGAGGTGTTGCGTCGTTCGGCTCACGTGGCGTGCTTTGATCATCACCCGGCACGCGAGGAGTTTGCCGAGGTCAGCCTTAGGTGTGTCAATGCCGCTGCTTGCGCCATGATCATCGACCGCTTTTTGGCCGATTGCGGTATTACCGCAAGCGACAGCATCGCCACCTGCCTGCTGTGCGGCCTGGTCACCGACACCGGTCGTTTTCAGTATCAGAACGCCGATGCTGCAGCGTTTCATGCCGCCTCGCGTCTGGTGGCGCACGGTGCCGATCCGGCGCGCGTCGCGCTCGAGGTCTACCAGAGCATGCGTGTCGAGTTCTTGCACCTTAAGTCCATTGTCATGGGTCGCATCAAGACGGTCGCGCACGGGCGCGTGGCATATAGCTACGCGTATGAGAGTGACCTCAAGGAATGCGGCGTCACCTCGGATGAGTGCGACGGCCTGGTCGATGTGGTGCGCTCGGTGATGGGCGTCGAGGTCTGCCTGTTCCTTAAGGGCATCGAGGGCGATACCAAGGTGCGTGGCAACCTGCGCTCCAAGGGCGATCTTGATGTTTCCGAGATTGCGGCCAACTTTGGCGGAGGTGGGCACCACGCTGCCGCCGGCTTTACCAACGCCGGAACGATTTCCGAGACGCTCACCGCGGCACTTCCCATGCTGGCCGAGCTGGTAGGGGAGGATCCCGCTTCGGTGACCGTCGAGCTCTAACTTTTTGGATGGTACATGGCTCGTCGTACACCTTCTCAACTTAATCTGTCTCTTATACACATCTGACGCTG
>CABSNH010000197.1 GCA_902478985.1 uncultured Collinsella sp. | reverse complement strand
CCTCGGCGTCGGCCTTGTTGCAGGCATCGATCTTGGCAATCAGGGCATCGTGCTCGGGAGTCTTGTCGTAGGGCTCCTCCAGGAAGGCAAGCATGATATCGGCCATCAGGAACTCGCCGGTGATCTTGCCGCCAAAGCCCACGATGTTGGCGTTGAGCTCGCGACGGGCATACAGGGCAGAGGTCATGTCGCGAACCAGGGCGCAGCGGGCGCCGGGAACCTTGTTGACGGCGTTGGTGATGCCGATGCCGGTGCCGCACAGGGCCACGCCAAAGTCGGCCTTGCCGCTGGCAACAGCCTCGCCCACGGCCTTACCGTAAATGGGATAGTGCGTACGGGTGTGGCTGTAGGTGCCGCAGTCAAGCACCTTGTAGCCAGCCTGCTCCAGGCGGTCGGCCAGATAGATCTTCTCGTCCGTAACGATATGGTCGCAACCGATTGCGATGGTCTTCTTCATCAGAACGTCCTTTCGTCTGAATTCACAAGTTGAGGTAGAAGTTCGAGTTCTCGGTGGCTCTCGTTAGGCCATCTTGTTGAGCATGTCGACACGGATCTGGTGACGGCCGCCGGCGTACTGGGCGCGCAGGAACTCGCGGGCGATCTTCTTGGCGACCTCGGTGCCCACAACGCCCGGGCCCATGGTGACCATGCGCGAGCCGTTGTGTTCGCGGGTCATGTAAGCGGAACGCTCATCGGAAATGTTGGCGACGACCATGCCCTTGATCTTGACGGCGGCCATATAGGAGCCGACGCCGTACTTATCGAATGCGAAACCCTGGGAATCCTTGTGCTCCAGCAGGTCCTTGGCAACGGCGGTCGCGGAATCGACAAAGTCCGCGGCAGGGGTCTCGGAATAGTCGACGACCTCGTGACCGTCGGCGATGAGCATCTCCTTGATGGACTCCTTCATCGACATACCGTCGGCATCGGAAGCGATTACAACCCTCATGACATCCTCCTTGAGAGATACGCAGGTGCGTAGTTTCTGTTTGGAAGTGTTGAATCGCGTTCAGGTCCGAGCATCTGAATGTGCGGTTCTTCACTGTTCATGTTTATTTGAACACATTCGAACAGTAACTGCAACAATAATTTGTTTGTCTTTGTTCTTTTTTGAACAAATACCGTTCGCGGATGATTGGCGACCGTTTGGGCCCGGCGCGAACGTAGCGACCATGTGCTCAACAAACAAAAGGGCGGCCGAGAACGTGTCTCGGCCGCCCTTCGGCGGTATGCCCCAGTATATACAGCTGTTTTAGCTACTCGGACTGCCCGCCCTTTTTGGCGTGCTTGGACGGAGCGCTCAGAAAGCGACCCGTCAGATAGTTCGCCGGGCCGGAAATATCAATCCCCAGTAGCACGTGCCCCAGCCACAAAAACGCCGCGAGCACCAGCAATGGAATCACGCACGAGGTCACGATCATCACGATGACGCCTTCGATCAGATCGGTCACCTGCTGCACAATTTCATCGGTAATCTGCTTGGCACCGCTGGTCACCGATGTGACGAGACCCGAGGCACCGTCGGCAAGCTGCTCAAGCACATTCTTGGACTCTGTGGACTCGGTCTTTTTCTTGCTTGCTTTGGAGCTGTCGCTATCTGCCGCATCCGCAGCCTTTTGCTGAGCTTGCTCAATACTTACGCGATACGTTTCATCGACCTTCTGCGACACCCATACGCTTGCGGGCACCAACACCATGCCAATTATGGCGACCACCAGCACACGCGTTGCCACGCGGCGAATGACTGTGCTCGTGCTCCAGCGTCCGTGAATGCCAAGTGAGATCGCAAAGAGCACCAGCGCAAACGGGATCAGGATGCCCAGGCCAACCGACCACAAAATCGTAAGCAAATATTTCTCTAGGTATAGCACGGCAAGCACGATACCAAGGTTGCCTGAAAGCTGCGCGAGCTGCTCGGCGACTGGCGTTCCCGTATCGCCCGGCAGCGCAGTGATACCCGCAGATAGGGCGACGCACGAGGTCGTGAGCGCCAAAACATTGCCCTTCTTTTGATCGATGACCTCGATGGTGGAGTCCCAAGTCTTGGTATCGGCAAAATGCGGACGAGCTACAAAGCCCGACAGCAGCGCCAGTACCACGAGCGCAACGATAAAGCCAATCTGTAGCTTTTTGTTTGCGCACACGATATCGGACAGGCTGGGCTGTAGCTCGGTTACCGTCGTATGCTCAGTTATCTGGACAGGACGCCCATGGGCCATCTCGTGCGCACCTCTTTTTTGTATTGACCCGTTATCCGGCATTTGGATACCTCCTCATTCCGGCCTGTATTGCGGGTGAAAGTATACCCATCCAGCGAAAAACCGAACGGGAGGGCGTGCAGAAGCTCCATAACGCTGCTAGTCGAACAGTGCCATTTCAAAACTATGCCGGTTTACTACCGTAAAACCGATAGGACCGACCACATTTGCTATTAGCAGAAAATGGCAAGCTTTCTACCTGCGGCTTTGATAACGCTGTTCTTTCTATAGTTGAAAGAATACGATTCATCGTAGTAAACCGGCATAGTTTTGTAACCGACGGGTCGAGTCGGCACCGCAACAAACCTAATAACCCGTTTTCTTCCATCCTCAAAGGATCAAATGCATGGCAGGAGTGTCCCTAACTGCCGGCAGATAAGGAACGTCCCCAAGTGCCGGGTAAAAAGAAAAAGCCCTGTCGCGGGTGGCGGCAGGGCTTTTGGAAGGGGGCTTGGTTGTGAGGGTTCGTTAGGCGAGCTTGGCCTCGAGCTCGGCAATGCGCTTGTAGGCATCGATGGTA
>CABSNH010000196.1 GCA_902478985.1 uncultured Collinsella sp. | reverse complement strand
AAACCCTACGGCATGCTCGGCACGAAACGTGTCGTCGGCAGTCGCCACCAGTGGAAACCCGCGATCCAAGCGCACCACGGCGCCAAGCTGCATCTGCTCGGGTTCCTCGGCATGTGCGCAAAAATCGTCAAAGGCAGTCTGCTGGGCTTCATCGACCGGCAGGTCATCAAACGCCGGAACGTCCTGCAGCGCGTCGAGTCCCGGCACGCTTGCCAGCAGCTCCTCGGCAGACGCGGGGGCCTCGGTCGCAAGCTTCCGACGACGATCGCGCTTAGCCCGCGCCCCCGTCGTCTTTTTCTTCGCCTTAGCCTTCGCCTTGCCCACAAGCGCCTCCCAGCACCATAAATCACAACTGAGCAGGTATTTTAAATCAAAAAGAGCTGGCCGGGCAAAGCCCGACCAGCTCACAAACTTTCCCTCAGCCCTTTATCATCCGCGCGGGAGAAAAGCCAGCAAGGATACCGCAGGGCCCGCCCCGGAAGCCCTTTCTCCCGAACGATCCCGCAGCGCGAAGCGCGAGGACCAGTGAGGGAGAAAGGGCGTGGGGCGGGCCCGGACAGGTACGTTACTCTTTCTCCACAGCGCGCATGATCGCCTTGTAGATCTCCATCAGCGGGATGATCAGGAAGGCCAGGCCCAGGGCGGCGATAACGCCCTTGAGTTCAAGCGTCACAGGGCCAAAGAACATCTCGGCAAGCGTCGGCTGCACGGTCACGATAACCGTCAGCACCAGCGCCAGCGCAGCCGAAGCCCAAAGCCACTTGTTCTGCTTCTTCATGCTAAACAGCGACGCACGACGGCTGCGCATATTGAAGCAGTGGAAAATCTCGACCATGTTGAGCGTTATGAACGCCATCATCACGCCTTCCTCGTCGGCATTGCCGGCGATCATATCGGCGATGTGGATGTAGCCCATGTCAAAGTACACGCCCACAAAGAAGCTCGCCAGCACCAGCGCGGTGATGATCAGGCCCTGAACCACACAGTCCAGGCCCATATTGCCGGCAAAGACGCCGTCCTTGGCGTTGCGCGGCTTGCGCTTCATGATGTCACCCTCGGCATCCTCCATGCCCAGCGCGAGCGCGGGGAAGCAGTCGGTGACCAGGTTCACCCACAGCAGCTGCACCGGCTGGAAGATGGTAAAGCCGATGAGCGTGGCGATAAACACCGAGAACACCTCAGCAAGGTTGGCCGAAAGCAGGAACTGGATGACCTTGCGGATGTTGTCGTAGATGCGACGGCCCTCTTCGCAGGCACCGATGATGGTGGCGAAGTTGTCGTCGGCAAGCACCATGTCGGCAACGTTCTTGGTGACGTCGGTGCCGGTGATGCCCATACCGACGCCGATGTCGGCGCGCTTGATGGACGGGGCGTCGTTGACGCCGTCGCCGGTCATGGCGACGATCTGGTCACGTGACTTCCAGGCCTCGACGATGCGTGTCTTGTGCTCGGGCTGGACGCGGGCGTACACGCCGTAGTCCTCGATGTGCGCGTCGAGCTCCTCGTCGCTCATGCGGTCGAGGTCGGCGCCGGTGATGGCCTGGCTGCGATCGGCGACGATGCCCAGCTGCTTGGCGATGGCCACGGCGGTGTCGATGTGGTCGCCCGTGATCATGACGGTGCGGATACCGGCATCGTGCGCCTCGCGGATAGCATCGGCCACCTCGGGACGGACCGGGTCGATCATGCCGGACAGGCCGCAGAAGACCAGGTCATGCTCGAGCGCAGCGGGGCTGCAGTCGGCGGGAACCTCGGTGTAGGTGCGGCTCGCCAGCGCCAGCACGCGCAGGGCCTCGTCGGCCATGGCCTTGTTGGCTGCCACGAGCTCGGCGCGACGCTCCTCGGTCAGGGGGACGACCTTATCGCCCTCGTAGATATGGGTGCACAGGCCGATCACCACGTCGGGCGCGCCCTTGGTGTACTGCTCGTACTCGCCGTCCAGGGTCTCGACGACCACGGACATCATCTTACGGCCCGAGTCGAACGGGGCCTCGCCCACGCGCGGGTGCTCGGCAGTCAGGCCGGTGAGGCCCGCCTTGCCGGCGTCGTTGACGAGCGCACACTCGGTCGGCTCGCCCACGGCCTCGCCCAGCTCCTCGTCCCACTGGGCATCGGAGCACAGCGCCATGCCGGCCAGGAACTTTTCCTTGGGCGCAGCGAGCTCGTGCTTGACGACGGTCATCTTGTTCTGAGTAAGCGTGCCAGTCTTGTCCGAGCAGATGGTCTGCGTGCAGCCGAGTGTCTCGACAGCAGAAAGCTTGCGGATAATCGCCTGGCGCTTGGCCATCTTGGTCACGCCGAGCGACAGCACGATGGTCACGACGGCGACCAGGCCCTCGGGGATGGCAGCGACGGCGAGCGAGACGGCGACCATAAAGGTGTCGAGCAGGGCGGTCGGGTCGGTAAGGACGTTGCCCACGCCGTGACGGATGATGTCAACGCCAAAGATGACGACGCAGATGACGATAACCATAATGGTGAGGATGCGGCTGAGCTCGGCGAGCTTCACCTGCAGCGGCGTGAGCTCTTCCTTGGCCTCGGCCAGAGCGCCGGCGATCTTGCCCATCTCGGTGTTCATGCCGGTGCCGACCACGACGGCGCGACCGCGACCGTACACCACGGTAGAGCCCATGTAGCACATGTTCTTGCGGTCGCCGAGCGGCACGTCGTCAGTGCCCGCGGCAAGCTCAATCACGTTGGCGTGCTTCTCGACCGGCACGGACTCGCCGGTCAGTGCGGCCTCTTCGATCTTCATCGTGGCGCTCTCGAGCACGCGGCAGTCGGCCG
>CABSNH010000195.1 GCA_902478985.1 uncultured Collinsella sp. | reverse complement strand
CGAGCTATCCCACGGTCGAGGACCTGGAGGCCGCGCTCGATGTGCTGGTGCTGGCCGTTAAGCTTGTCGCTGCCGAGCTTGCGCGTGCCGAGCGCGCCTAACGCGTAGGGCCCCGCAAGTCCGCGCCTAGTACTATCCGCACTTTCGATACGTAAAGGAGCGTATACATGGATTTGGGTATTTCCACCAACCCCACGCCGGAGATCTACACCATTAAGGTAACCGGCGAGATCGATATCTCTAACGCCGATAGCCTGCGCAATGCTATCGACCTGGCGCTCGAGCAGCCCACTGAGGCCGTTGAGCTCGATTTTGCCCAGGTGAGCTACATCGATTCGACGGGCATTGGCGTGCTCGTGGGCGCCGCGCACCACGCGGTCGACCACGGCAAGCGCTTTAGCTGCACCAATGTGCAGCCCCAGGTGATGCGCGTGGTTCAGCTGTTGGGTGTCGACCAGGAGATTTCGATCACCGCTGCATAATCTTTGTCCCCAAAAGGGCGTGCCGTTTGGCATATGTTTGTGATGCGCTCGGACGTTTTGGCGTCCGGGCGCTATACTTGACCGAATGAATAGACGAGTTCCGGCCGAATGGCGCGGTGCGGGCTCGACTCACATCGAGCCTTGGAGGTATGTGTGTTTGGTATTGGAGAGGGTGAGCTCGCGATCATCGTGGTCTTCGGCTTTTTGCTGTTTGGCCCGGATAAGCTCCCGCAGATGGGCCGTACGATCGGCCGTGCCATCCGTCAGTTCCGCGAGACGCAGGAAAAGATGACGGCCGTTGTTCAGTCCGAGATCATCGACCCGGTAAGCGAGGCCGCGTCGGCCCCGGTCAAGCCCAAGAAGGCTGCCGTCGATGATGATTCCGATGCGGACGAGGATGCCGTCGAGACGGCTGCGCCCGCAAAGAAGGAGACCTTTGCCGAGCGCCGTGCCCGCCTTGCCGCCGAGAAGGCCGCAAGCGAGGGCACCACCGAGGAGCCTGAGGCCGAGGGTGCCGAGCCCGCCAAGGCCGAGCCTGCTGCCGCCGAGCCCGAACCTGCTGCAGAGCCGGGGCCCGGGCCCGAGCCGGCAGAGCCCACGACGGCTGACCTCTACGCCCGTCGTCCCCGCAAGCGCAAGGCCGTCGTCGACCAGCTCGCTCGCGAGCTCGAGGCCGAGGACGAAGCCGCTGCCGCCGACGCCCCGAAGGGAGGCGATGAGTAATGCCTATCGGACCTGCGCGAATGCCGCTCTTCGATCACCTGGGAGAGCTCCGTCGCCGCCTGACCATCGTGGTCGTGTCGGTGTTTGCCGCCGCTATCGTGCTGTATTTCGCCACGCCCGTGGTACTCGATATCCTGGAAGACCCCATCCGCTCCTTTGTGCCGGACGGTAAGTTCTACATCACTACCACGCTCGGCGGCTTTGGCTTGCGCTTCTCGCTGGCCATCAAGATGGCCGTGGTCATGTGCACGCCCATGATTATCTGGCAGATTCTGGCGTTTTTCCTGCCGGCGCTTCGCCCCAACGAGCGCAAGTGGGTCGTGCCCACGGTGCTCGCCTCGACGGTGCTGTTCTTCCTGGGCGCCATTTTCTGCTATTTCATCATCATTCCTGCGGGCTTTGAGTGGCTCATCGGCGAAACCTCAGCCGTCGCCACGGCGCTGCCCGATTTGGAGAACTACGTCAACATGGAGCTGCTCTTTATGATCGGCTTTGGTGTGGCGTTTGAGCTGCCGCTCATCATCTTCTACCTGTCCGTCTTCCACATCGTGTCCTACGCTGCTTTCCGCGGTGCCTGGCGTTATGTATACGTTGGCCTGCTTGTGGGCTCGGCTGTGATTACGCCCGATGGCTCGCCCGTTACGCTGGGACTCATGTATGGCGCCCTGCTCTCGCTCTACGAGATTTCGCTTGCCATCGCTCGCGTGGTCATTACCGCGCGCGAGGGCAAGGAGGGCCTGTTTGTGAGTCGTCTGGACCTGTTCTCGGACGATGAGGACGACGAGGAGTAAATCGGTATGCACGAGGTTGGCATTGTCAACGGCATACTCGATACAGTGATTCGCGCGGCGCGTGGGGCGGGGGCCTCGCGCGCCGTTTTGGTAACGCTGCGTATCGGGGATATGACCGAAGTTGTGCGCGAGGCGCTCGACTTTGCGTGGGAGACATTTCGCGATGAGGACCCGCTCACGCGAGGCTGCGAGCTTGCCGTGGAGGAAGTCCATCCACAAAGCGAGTGTCTGGACTGCGGCGAGGTTTTCGACCACGATCGCTTCCACTGTCGCTGTCCCCAGTGTGGTGGTGCCAACGTGCGCCTACTGCGCGGCCGCGAGCTCGATATCGCGAGTATCGAAATTGAAACCCCCGACGATTAGCCTGCTAGCCATCTGGTGACGGGGTATAAAGGGGCCAAAGTAAGGAGTGCCGAGTATGGCCGAGAAAACGATTGATATCGCATCGCCGATTCTGTCGCGCAATGAGCGCCTGGCAGATCAGCTACGTCAGCGATTTAATGAGACAAACACCTATGTGATCAATGTGCTGTCGAGCCCCGGCTCGGGTAAGACAACCACGATTCTGGGCACCAACGAGCGCCTGCGTGACAAGGCCGGCTTGCGCTGCGCCGTTATCGAGGGCGATATCGCCTCGGATGTCGACGCCATCACCATGAAGGAAGCCGGCATGCCCGCCATCCAGATCAACACGGGCGGCCTGTGCCACCTCGAGGGCAACATGATCATGGAGGCTGTCGACGCGTTCGACCAAGCGGTGGGTCTGGAAAACATCGACGTCATCTTTATCGAAAACGTGGGTAACCTGGTCT
>CABSNH010000194.1 GCA_902478985.1 uncultured Collinsella sp. | reverse complement strand
CTCCATCGAGGACCTGGCGGAGCTTATCTTCGATCTTAAGAACGCCAACCCCGGCGCGCGCGTGTCGGTCAAGCTGGTCAGCGAGGCCGGCGTCGGCACCATCGCCACCGGTGTGGCCAAGGGCGCTGCCGACAAGATCTTGATCAGCGGCCACAATGGCGGCTCAGGTGCCGCGGCGCGCGATTCCATTTGGCACGCCGGCCTGCCGCTGGAGCTTGGCCTTGCCGAGGCCCAGCAGACGCTGCTGCAAAATGGCCTGCGCTCACGCGTGGTGCTCGAGGCCGACGGCAAGCTCATGGACGGCACCGATGTTGCCGTCGCCTGCCTGTTGGGCGCCGAGGAGTTTGGCTTTGCGACCATGCCGCTCATCTCCATGGGCTGCCTCATGCAGCGCGACTGCCAGCAGGACATCTGCCCGGCCGGCATTGCCACGCAAAATTGCCGTCTGCGTCGCGGCTTCCGCGGCAAGCCCGAGCACGTTGAGCACTTTATGCTCTTTGTTGCCGAGCAGCTGCGCGAGGTCATGGCGAGTCTGGGCTTCTGCACCGTCGACGAGATGGTCGGCCATCCCGAGTGCCTGCGCCAGATCGAGGTGCCGGGCAACCGCAAAGCAAACCTGCTCGATCTGTCGCCCGTGCTGGCGAGCGCGACCTGCGAGTTCGGTGCCCATATTCCGGGCGCCGACGGTCGCCACTTCCTGCCGCAGATGGCCGCGGACAGCGAGCTCGACAAGACGCTCGACTCCACGTTGTTTGTGCCCTATACGGCCGATGCCCGTGCGCACCTGCGCCCGATTCGCTTCCGCGCCGATATCGCCAACGTCAACCGCTGCGTGGGCACCATCCTGGGCAACGTGGTGACCAAGGCGCATCCCGAGGGCCTGCCCGCCGGCTCCATCACCATCGATTGCGATGGTTCGGCCGGTCAGAGCTTTGGCGCCTTCCTGCCGCGCGGCATTACGCTCAACGTGTGCGGCGACGCCAACGACTACTTTGGCAAGGGCCTTTCGGGCGGCGAGGTGTCGGTGCGCCCCAACCCGCATGCGACCTACAAGTTCGACGAGAACATCATCGTGGGCAACGTTGCGTTCTTTGGCGCCACGAGCGGCCGCGGCTTCATTAACGGTCTTGCTGGTCAGCGTTTTGCCGTGCGCAACTCCGGTGCCACCGTGGTGGTCGAGGGCTGCGGCAACCATGGCTGCGAGTACATGACGGGCGGCCTGGCGCTCATCCTGGGTGAGGTCGGGCAGAACTTCGCCGCCGGCATGACGGGTGGCGTGGCCTACGTCTTTGACCAGTACGGCACGCTCGACGCCCGTGTGAACCACGAGAGCGTTGAGCTCAAGGCTCCGACGGCCGGCGAGCTGGCGCAGATTCGCGAGCTCATCCAGGAGCACGTGGACGCGACGCAGAGCCCGCGCGGCATTAAGCTGCTCTACAGCTTCGACTCGATGAGCAAGCACTTTGTGAAGGTCATTCCGACCGAGTACGAGCGCGTGCTGGCGATTGTCGCCGCGGGCGAGGCCGTGGGCAAGACGCATGCGCAGGCAGAGGAGCTGGCGTTTGACATTGTGACCGGTCGCGCGAGTGCCGCGGATGTCGCTCGCTTCGATGTCGCGGGCGGTGCTGCGAGCACTGCGTCCGTGGCTGCCAGCTCTGTTGCTTCGACCAAGAAGGAGGCGTAAGTGCCATGGGTAAGCCCGGTGCTTTTCTTGATATCGATCGCGTGACCCACGAGCTTCGCCCCGTGGAGGAGCGCAGCCATGATTTTGATCCGCTGTACGTGGAACTCGATGATGATGCACGTCGCGCCCAGGCGAGCCGCTGCATGATGTGCGGCGTGGCGTTTTGCCAGATGGGCGCGAGCTTTGGCAAGGCGCGCCCGAGCGGCTGCCCCCTGCACAACCTGATTCCCGAGTGGAACGAGCTGGTGTACCGCGGCCGCTGGGACGAGGCCGCCGAGCGTCTGTCGCTCACCTCGCCCATGCCCGAGTTCACGAGCCGCGTGTGCCCGGCGCTGTGCGAGGCCGCGTGCAACCTGGGCTCGGTCGACGGCCAGCCCACGACGATTCACGATAACGAGCGCGCGATCAGCGACCACGAATGGGCAAACGGTGGCCCGCGTCGCTTTGAACCGGCAGGGGAGGACGCGCCCTCGGTCGCCGTGGTTGGTTCCGGTCCTGCTGGTCTGGTGGCAGCATGGGAGCTCGCCCGTCGTGGCGCTCGCGTGACGGTGTTTGAGCGCGACGACCGCCCGGGCGGTTTGCTCATGTACGGCATTCCCAACATGAAGCTCGAGAAGTCCGTGGTCGAGCGTCGCGTGGCGCTCATGCGCGAGCTGGGTATTGTGTTTGAGCTGGGTGCCGATGTGACGGACCCTGCGGTGGCAGCCAAGCTCGATGGCTTTGACGCTGTCGTGGTGGCTGCTGGTGCACGTGCGCCCCGCGGTCTTTCGGCTACGAATGTGGATGCCCCGGGCGTGGTGTATGCCGTGGACTACCTGACGGCTTCGACCGTCTCGGTGCTCGATGGCGGTGAGCCCGCGGTGAACGCGCGCGGCCTGGACGTCGTGGTCATTGGCGGCGGCGATACCGGCAACGACTGCGTGGGCACCGCGGTGCGTCAGGGTGCGCGCAGCGTGCGCCAGTTTGAGTTCTTGCCGGCTGCGCCCGATAAGCGCGCGGCGAGCAACCCCTGGCCGCAGTGGCCCAACGTGAAGAAGACCGATTACGGCCAGCAGGAGGCTATCGCTGCCATGGGCGGCGAGATGCGTGCCTGGGGCGTGGATACGCTCGAGGTGCTGCTGGACAAGAAGGGCGCGGCAGCGGGCCTGCGCGTGGTCGATC
>CABSNH010000193.1 GCA_902478985.1 uncultured Collinsella sp. | reverse complement strand
ACAGCCCTGTGGACTATGCGAGCTCGTCGGCAATAGCTGCGACCTGCTCGGCCGTCTCGCACGAATACACACGAACGTCGCTCAACGTACGCTTGATCAGGCCGGACAGCGTTTTACCGGGGCCGACCTCAATAAATGTGTCGATGCCTTGATCCTGCAGAGCATGCAGCGTATCGACCCAGCGCACGGCATGGCTCACCTGATTGGCCAAGACATCCGATGCTGCTCGCGGATCCGCCGGATAGGGCGCCGCCGTTATGTTTGCCATGACCGGAATCAGCAGCGGAGACGGCGCGTGGCTGTCTTGGATATACGTCGCCAGCCCCTCAGTCGCCTCTGCCATATAGGGGCTATGAAATGCACCCGACACCGCGACTTTCATAGCGCGGCCGCCAGCCTCTTTTACTAGGTCGTCGAGCGCCTGCAGCGCCTCGGGCGCTCCGGCCACAACCGTCTGCTGCGGGCTGTTGTAGTTGACCGGCCAGCAGTCCTCGCCGGCCTGCGCAGCCAGGTTCTCGACTTGCGCCGCATCGAGCTTGATGACGGCGCGCATTCCGCCGGGGTGACGCTCGGCCGCTGTGGCCATCAATGCCGCGCGCTCGCACACAAGCTCAAAGCCCGCTCGCGTATCGAACGCCCCCGCAAAGGTGAGTGCAGCGACCTCGCCCAGCGAGAATCCCGCACAAGCGGCAGGCACCACGCCGCGCTCGCGCAGGGCGGTAGCCGCTGCCAGGTCGTGAACGAACACGCACGGCTGCGTGTTCTCGGTCTGCGAGAGCTCCTCCTTGGAGGCGCTCCGGCACTGCTCGCTGGTCCCCGGGCGTACCTCATCGGCAATGGCGAACACCTCGGCGGCCGCCGGTGATGCCTCGATGAGATCGACGCCCATCGCGGGGTGCTGGGCGCCCTGGCCGGCAAACAGAAACGCTACGCTATCCATGCGCACGCACCCTTCAGGACGCGCTCGGCACCCTCGACCAGATCGTCGACGATTTCGCGTGCGCTCTGGCGTTCGTTGACCATGCCAGCAATCTGTCCGCACAAATACGAACCCTCTTCGTAATTACCGTCCTTGGCGGCCTTGCGAAGCGCGCCCGTGCCCATGGCCCCGAGCTCCTCGGGACTTGCGCCCGCCGCCTCGTTCTTGGCATACGCGTTGGTGAAGGGGCTCTTGAGGGCGCGAACCGGATGTCCCGTCGAGCGACCGGTCGCACGCGTCGACGTGTCGCCCGCCTTGAGCACCAGCTCTTTGTACTGTTCGGATACGGTGCACTCGTTTGCGACCAGAAAGCGTGTTCCCACCTGGACGCCGGCAGCGCCGAGCATAAAGGCGGCCGCCACCCCGCGGCCATCCGCGATACCGCCGGCTGCCACAACGGGGATATCGACCGCGTCGACAACCTGCGGAACGAGCGCCATCGTCGAGGTCTCGCCAATATGGCCGCCTGATTCGGTGCCCTCGGCAACCACGGCAGTGGCTCCACGACGCGCCACAAGACGCGCCAGCGCCACCGAAGCCACGACGGGAATAACCTTGATGCCTGCATCGATCCAGGCCTTCATGTACTTGGTGGGATTGCCGGCGCCGGTCACCACAACGGGTACCCGCTCATCAATCACCACTTGTGCGACCTCGTCGACAAACGGACTCATGAGCATAACGTTGACGCCAAAGGGCTTATCCGTCTTGGCGCGCAGCTCGTGAATCTGATCGCGCAGCCAGTTTGCGTCGGCATTCATGGCCGCAATAATGCCCAAGCCGCCTGCCTCGGACACGGCAGACGCCAGCGAGGCGTCGGCAATCCAGGCCATGCCACCCTGGAACACGGGCTTTTCGATGCCGAGCAAATCGCAGAGAGGAGACTTGAGCATCACTACTTCTCCAATGCCGCCTCGACCGTATCGACGAACTCGCCGACCGTCTTGGGGTTCTCCTCGGTATCGAGCTCAATGCCAAACTCGTCCTCGACGGCGACGAGGATCTCGACGGTGCCCAGGCTGTCGAGGCCAATCTCCTCGAGCGTGGACTCGGGCTTCATCTCGACGTCGTCAAGGCCAGCGGTCTCGCGGATAACGTCGCAAACGCGCTCGAAGGTCTTCTGATCTGCCATGGTAGTTCTCCTTTGTTTGTGCCCTAGGGGCGTTTTTATTTCCTATGTGCGACTACTTCCAACGAAGCAGATAGCCACCTATATCCAGGCCGGCGCCAAATCCAACGAGGGCGATGGTGTCGTCCTCATTCAGTGCGTCGGTACGTGCCAGCCGGTCAAGCGCAAAGGGAATGCAGGCGCTCGAAATGTTGCCGGTCTCGCGTAGCGTTCGAACCACGCGCTCGCCTGGCACGCCGAGACGCTTGACCGCCTGACTCAGGATTCGTTCGTTAGCCTGATGGAATACAAAATGATCGATGTCTTCGACCGAAATGCCCGCATCGCTCGCAAGCTTATGAACCGTGTCACAGATGGCGTTGACGCCGAACTTGAACACGCGGCGACCATTCATGGACAGCACGCTCGCGCTATCTGCGGAGTCCTTAAACGGCGAGGTGCCGACCAGACCGGGAACGCGCAACGTCTCGACGTCGGGCGCCGTCGAAAGCTCAACGGCAAGGGGGTTGTCTCCCCCAGCTCCAATCACTGCGGCGCCTGCCCCATCGCCAAAGAGCACGCAGGTGGCGCGGTCGGTCCAGTCGAGCGCGCGCGTCATCTGCTCGGCAGCAACGACAAGCACGCGCTCGGCACGGCCGCGGGCGATATAGCCCTCGGCGACATCGAGCGCAAATACGAAGCCGGCACAAGCCGCCGAAACGTCGAAGGCTGGACATGTGGCGCCCAGGCGCTCAGCAACGGCGCA
>CABSNH010000192.1 GCA_902478985.1 uncultured Collinsella sp. | reverse complement strand
CCTCGTATGTCACGTGCTCGGCAAGCGGTAGCAATTCGTCCGCAAACGGTAGGACACCTGCGCCCTGCAAGCGAGTCAATACGTTCAGATGTCTCTTCATGACACAACCCTCCCTACGCGAAGGCGAAGGGAGGGTTGTCGGTGTAGAGCCATGATACCCAGAGGTGCTGGGGTCAGACAGGTTGCATCCGTTTACGGGCGCTATTCGCCGGTAGGCGGTTGCGGTGCGGACGAGGCGTGGGTCGAGCCTTCGCCACCGTCCTGGCGCGGCTTGCGGGAGCGACGGCGGCGACGACGCTTTTGACCCTGGTCGGTCGAGCCCTCGCCGCCGCGATCCTCACGCGGTTCGCGCTCGTCGCGAGTACCGCCGCGCGAAGCCTTGGCGGCAGCTCCCCCGCCGTCTCCAGGACGACGGCGCGTGACCTTGACTTCGCCATCCGAAACCTGATCGGCCACAGAAGGAACCGAGGGCTTCTGCTGCGTGCCCGAGGAATGGCGACGACGCGGACGCGACGCGCGCTCCTCCTCGCCACGCGGCTTGCCAGCCTTGTCGGCAGGCGCGTCGGAACCCGAGCCACCCTTGGGAGCGGCACCGGCCTCGCGAGCGGCTGCGGCGCGGAAGGCGTCCTCGCGCTCCTCGCTCGACAGGTGACGGCGGCGACGGCGTGTGGGGTTCATGCCGCCGCCGTGGTTTTGCTGCTGGGGCTGCTGAGCCTCGCACTCGCGAGAAGCGTTCTTGCCCGCGGCCTCGCCATTGTCGACGGACGCCGCGCGCTTGCGGCGGCGACGACCACCGGCTGCCTCCTCGGCCTCGGGTGCCTCGGTCTTGCCGCGGCCCTTTCCACGGCCACGGCCCTCGCCCTGGCCCTGAGCAGCGCGAGCATCGGATTCGGCATCGCGACGACGGCGCTTGGGCATCGATGTGCCGGCCAGACGATCGGCGCTCGACAGGCCATCGCCCACGTCGACGCCGTTCTCGCGATCGAGTTCCATGAGCGCCAGGCGCATCTCGGGCGACTCGATGCGCTCGAGCACGTCACGCGTCACGCAGTCGGGGCGGCAGTTGCAGCCCTGCTCGGCGGCCTTCTTCTTGCAGCCCTCCGAGCACGTCATATCGGCCAGGTTGACCTTAAAGACTTTGCCGTTCTCCAGGCGCAGCACCAGCTGCTCACGCGGCGTGTCATATTCCTGGATACGCGCCTTGCCGAGCGGCGTATCGATGAGCGTCTTCTTTTTGGGCGCGCGGCTCTTAAAGTCCTTGTACGCCTCGAACTCATAGCGCAGGCAGCACATCAGGCGGCCGCAAACGCCGCTGATCTTGGACGAGTTGAGCGGCAGGTCCTGCTCTTTTGCCATGCGAATCGAGACGGGCTCAAACTGTCCGCCAAAGCGCGTGCAGCAGAGCTCCTGTCCGCACTGGGCATAGCCGCCCACCAGGCGGGTCTCGTCGCGCACGCCAATCTGACGCATGTCGACGCGAATGTGCAGCGTCGAGGACAGGTCCTTGACGAGCTGACGAAAATCGACGCGCTCCTCGGCCGCAAAGTAGAACACGGCCTTCTCGCCGCCAAACAGGTACTCGACGCCGACCGGCTTCATCTCGAGGTCGAGCTCTTTGACGAGACGGCGGAAATCGACCATCGCCTCGTCGCCCTGGATGGCCAGGTCGTCGGCAAGCTGCAGGTCGATGTCGCTCGCCACGCGCAGCACGGGCTTGAGCGGCTGGCCGATCTCATCTTGCGGCACCTCGAAGGGATCGGCCGTGACCAGGCCGATCTCGGTTCCGCGCTCGGTGGAGCAAATGGCATAATCGGCCTCGAGGATATCCAGATCCTGCGGGTCGAACCACAGGTCGCGCGAGGCGTAGGTAAACTTAACGGGTACGACTAACGGCATTTCAGTGCCTTCCTGATATCGAACAGCATGACCTCGATGGCCAGCTGGGGAGTAACGTTTCTGGCGATGTTGCGCTCGGCGGTCGCGACCGCCTCGAGCGCCCGGGTGGCACCCGCAACATTCGTCGCGGCGGCAAGCCGCCCGATCGTGTCGCGCATGTCTTCGTTCACGACGTCGGCCGCCTCGTCCTGAAGTGTCAGCAGCACGTCGCGCATGAGCGTCCGCGCGCTCGCCAGCGCTTCCATGATACCCGAACGTTCGCGCGCGTTGAGTTCGCGCTTGTTGCGGTCCTCAAGCTGCTTCAATGCTCCACGCGACAGATAGTCGACGTTTTGCTCGAGCACCTTTTCCTGTGTGGACTTGACCTCGGCGAGCGGTGCCTTAACGGCGACGATGAGCGACTTGGCGCGGCTGAGCACATCAGCCTCGTCGGCAGCGATGAGCGAATCGATGGCGCGGACCATCTGGCGGCGAGCATCCTGGCGCTCGGCACTCTTAAGGAACTCGATGCCGCGCGTGGGGCTCCCCGCCACGGCGACCGCCATGCGGCAACGCGCGAGGTCCTGACCCGTCGCGCGGCTCACGGCCTGCGCGGCCACGGTGGGCGACACCAGCCGAAACGGCACGCACTGACAGCGGCTCACGATGGTGGGCAACATCACGTCTGCCGAGGTGCCCAGCAAGATGAACATAACGCCCTCGGGCGGCTCCTCGAGTGTCTTGAGCAGCGCGTTGGCGGTGTTAGCGCGCAGCTGCTCGGCACGGTCGATGATGTAGACCTTGGCCTTGGCACGGATGGGCGCCAGCGGCACGTCATCGAGCAGCTCGCGGGTCTGGGCAATGAGGTAGCCCGTGGCGCTCTCGGGCGTGTAATAGTGCACGTCGGGATGCGTGTGCCGCGCAACGCGTACGCAGCTGTCGCATGCGCCACAGCCGTCCTGCTCGCACAGGAAGGCCTGGGCGAGCGCCCATGCGGCATCGAGCT
>CABSNH010000191.1 GCA_902478985.1 uncultured Collinsella sp. | reverse complement strand
TCGTCGGCGATGTACTCCAGCGCCTCCTCCAGCGAGAAGGTGCGGGGCGGCACCAGCTGGACGGAGATATCGGAGGTCGAGGAGCGCTGGTTGCCCAGGTTCTTGGTACGGGCGATGTTGACGACCATGTCGCCGGCCTTGCTGCGCTCGCCCACGATCATGCCCTCGTAGCACTCAGTGCCCGGCTCAACGAACAGCTGGCCGCGCTCCTGCAGCGTACCCAGAGCGTAGGCAACGGCCTTCTCGGTGGTCATGGAGATCATGGCGCCGTTCTGGCGGTTGCCGATCTCGCCGGCATAGGGGCCGTACTCCAGGAAGGTGTGGTAGAACACGCCCTCGCCGTGAGTGACGTTCATGATGCGGTTCTTAAGACCCATGATGCCGCGGGTCGGGATCTTAAACTCGAGGTGCGTCACGATACCCGAGGTATCCATGCTCGTCATGATGCCGCCGGAGGTGCCGAAGACCTCAACGACCTTGCCCGAGTACTCGTCCGGGCACTCGACGACGGCCTGCTCGACGGGCTCCAGCTTATTGCCGTTCTCGTCCTTCTTAAACAGAACGCGGGGACGGCCGACCTGGAACTCAAAGCCCTCGCGACGCATGGACTCCATCAGGACGGACAGGTGCAGAATGCCGCGGCCCGAGACCTCGACGCCGCTCTTGTCCTCGAGCTCCTCGATCTTCATGGTCACGTTGTTCTCGGCCTCGTTGAACAGGCGCTCCTTGAGCTGACGGGCACCCACGATGTCGCCGTCGCGGCCGACGAGCGGGGAGGTCGAAGCCTCAAAGACGATGGACAGGGTCGGCGGGTCGATCTCGATGGGTTCGAGCTCAACGGGGTTCTCGGGATCGGTGTAGACATCGCCGATATCGGTGCGGTCGATGCCCACGACGGCGGCGATGTCACCGGCGCCGACTTCCTGGCACTCGGTGCGACCCAGGTAGTCGAAAGTAAAGAGCTGCTTGACGGTAGCGGTAGCGCTGGAACCGTCGTTCTTGACGACCAGGATCTGATCGCCCTGGTGAATGGTGCCGGAGTACACGCGACCGATACCGATGCGGCCAACGAAGTTGGAGTGGTCGATGGTCACACATTGCATGGCCAGCGGGGCGTTCTCGTCAACCTCGGGCGCGGGCATGTCGTCAATGATCATATCGAGCAGCGGATACATGTCCATGTTGCCGTCGTTGGGGTCAAGGCGGGCAAAGCCATTCATGGCGCTGGCGTAGACCACGTGTTCCATGGCGAACTCAAGCTGGTCGTCGGTGGCGCCCAGGTCGGCCATAAGGTCCAGGCAGTCGTTGTAGGCCTTCTCGGGGTTGGCGCCCGGACGGTCGATCTTGTTGATGACGATCATGATCTTGAGGCCGGTGTCGATGGCGTGACGCAGCACGAAGCGGGTCTGGGGCATGGGGCCCTCAAAGGCATCGACCAGCAGCAGGGCGCCGTCGGCCATACGCAGCACGCGCTCGACCTCGCCGCCAAAGTCAGCGTGGCCCGGGGTGTCGATGACGTTGATCTTAACGTCCTTGTACTCGATAGAGATGTTCTTGGCGAGAATCGTAATGCCGCGCTCGCGCTCCTGGTCGTTAGAATCCAGGACGCGGTCCTCGACCTGCTGGTTGGCACGGAAGGCGTCCGTGGCACGCAGGAGCTTGTCGACCATCGTCGTCTTGCCGTGGTCGACGTGAGCGATGATGGCGATGTTCCTCAGATTGTCTACGCGCATGTAGTTCCCCTATCTTCTATCTATATACAACCGGCACGCGTATGCGACCCGCCCAGCAACACAACGCTCGGCGGGAATTTTGAGCCTTTTACCGAAAACTCATTTATTTTAGCGATTTTAGATAAGAGGGGTTTCCTCGCCTGCAGGTTCAGGGTCGCTCCACATAAAACCATCGCCGGCGCCCACACCCTCGTACAGTACGTATGCCGAAAAGCCGCTCTCGAGCGTCGTCTCAAAGAAACTCACAAGCAGGGCGTCATGGTAGCCGCCATCGATTTCGACACAACCAGTGTAGCCGATGGCGTAACGGGCGATGCGACCCAGGCCCTCGTCCTTAAGGCCCATCTTGTGCTCGGAGATAAAGTTGGTGGCAGCCTCGAGGCATGCCTCCTCGCCGTCCTCGTCGAGTGCCGCCAGATAGCGGTTGGACGCGGCGTCTTCGATCGCAACGACAACGCCGGGGTTCTCACCAGCGGCCAGGTCGTCTAAAAATGCCCCGATGAGGTCGCACACCATGGCGTCGAGCTCGGCGGAGACGTTTCCGGCGTCCTGCATATCCTGTGCCATTTTTAGACCTTCCCATCGAGTCCGGCGTCGTTACATCTCTTGTGCCTCGGCAGCGATCTCGGCGGCGGCGTCGCGGGCGCGCATCATATCGGCGGCGCGCTTATCGAGTACCTTGATCTGGTTGGTCAGCATCACGGCATCGACCACGCCCCAGATGACCAAGCCCGTCGAAATCGAAAACCCAAGCGCACCAACTGTACCACGAAGGCGCGAGGAGATTGCCGCGACAAGTGCGGAGACGGCAACCATCTTGATAAAGGAGGCACGGCGCTCGCGAAGCGTACGGGCCTGCGTCACATAGGCGATGCGTGCGGCCTCGGATGCCTCCGAGCGCATCTGGGCCTCGCGGGCAATGGCGGCGGCTTCGGCTGAAACGCCGCGACCCATCAGTGCACACTCCGTCTCATGGCTACTCATCATTTAAAAATCATCGGGCGAGAGCGTATGGACGAACTCGTCGAACTTCTCAAATTCCTGCTCGTCATCGACTTCCTCGGCAACCGGAGAGACGGTCCCCAGGCGGTTCATGATGTCGTCCTCAACAAACATGGGAGCATTGCTGCGCACGGCGAGGGCGATGGCATCGCTCGGACGCGCATCGATCCTATGCTCG
>CABSNH010000190.1 GCA_902478985.1 uncultured Collinsella sp. | reverse complement strand
TTCTGCATCTGACGACCGGTTTTGAGAATCGGCTCGTCAGCATAGACTTCGTTTGAGAAGCGAGCAGACTGATGGGTCCGGGCCTCGGCCATAATGCGCTCGATGAGCATCTTGATGTCCTGGTCGGCCACCGTTTCTCCTCTCCTAACGCAGCTTCGGTGACCTCATATCATAGCACAGCATCAAACAGGTGTTCGAGATACCGCTACGTAGATAGATTTAGAACAGGAGGGCGTAGATGACGGCTATGACAACGGAGGGGAGCATATTGGCCGTGCGGAAGGTCTGAGGACGGATGAGGTTGACGCCGACGCAGAAGATGAGTATAGAGCCCACGAGCGATAGACTGTCGAGGGCGGCGGCGGTCATGATGGGGGAGAGCGCGCCGGCAAACAGCGTAATCGTTCCCTGGAATACGGCAACGGGCAGGGCGGAGAAGATGCAGCCGCGGCCGAGCGAAGCCGTCATGGTGCAGACGATGATGCAGTCCAACGCGCCCTTGAGGGCAAGCGTGGACCAGTCGCCGAGCAAGCCGTCTTGGATTGATCCCACGATAGCCATGGCACCGATGCAGACGGTCAGCGATGTCGAGACAAAGGCATTGGTGAACTCGTTGTCTCCCTCGCTGCCGGTTTTGCGCTTGAGCCATTCGCCCAGGTTTTCGATGCCGGCTTCCAGGTTAACGGCCTCGCCGATGAGCGAGCCGAGGGCAAACGAGACGATGAGCATGGTGGTGCCGGTGGTCTCCAGCGCTTTCCCGTCAATGACGAGCATCTTTTGCATGGTGCCGCCCAGTCCGATAAACAAAACGCACAGCCCCGACGCCTTCATGAGCGTGTCTTGGATGCGGGGTGTGATAAAGCGTCCGCCTATAAGGCCCAGCAGTCCGCCCGCAATCAAAAGTGCGACGTTGATGACCGTTCCCAAACCCGGCATGAACCCTCCCATATTGATGCCAACCTGGCAATCGTAGCAGAACGGGCTGCAGGGTGCGTCATGCCTCATCCTATACGTTATATAAGTGGTATTAATGACGGCATTTGGTGCCCAAGCCTCAGCCTCCCATCACGACATAGGGGCTGTAATCGAAGCACAGCGTCATGAGTCGCTGCGGGGACTCAATGGCCGCGGCGATGATATCGGCATCTCGAGCTCGGTCAAATCCCACGAGCTCAATTTGATACGAGACGTCTTCCATTTTATGGAGTATCCGGTTATTCAGGAGATTCTCACCGTCGAATTCCTCGGTTTTGCCTCCGTCCGAGGTTACGGCATACAGGTGCAGTTTTGCGGTGGTCGCAGGGTCGGCGACCGTGAGGTTGTCGATTTGGTTGGCCGTGCCCTTTGCCCCAAGCAAGGTGAGCAAGGTGGGGGCTACGACCTCGCCCGATGGCAGAAAAACAACTTCGACGGTTTTAGGGAATGCGATAATGGCTGCTTTGCGGACGGGCTTATCGGCAGCGGTGACCTCAATGCTCGCGGCGTCGACGGTTTCCGTGCGGTCGAGCGCGACCATCATGCAACAATTGCCCTCGTCGATGTCTGCCGGCATGGGACACCCCAAGTTTTCGCCAGCTTGCGTGCCGCCCACTGCGGTGGCTGTTTCGCTTGGCTCGCTGAAAGTGGCTGAAGGACCGCTCGATGGCGGTGTTATGCCGCCTGGTGCGCCATTGTCCCCAGGCGCTATTTCACCGCTGCTCTCGCTGGAGTCGCTTGCGATGTCACCTGTCGAGGGGGCGAGTCCGACCGCTCCTACTCCGCTCCATTCCATCTCGAGGAGCGCCGGATCGACAAGGACGTGATGCACATCTTGCGTTTCGGCACTGATATCGACAGGACCGGGATCTGCCCCTCGCGTCAGGCTGAGCGATCCGGTCCGCTGTTTGCCCCGAATCTCCTGGCTTTCTGTGCCGCTCGCGTAGAACATTAGAGCAATCTCGCCATTTGCCGTGGCGTCGGTGCCCGCCTTGGTCATTTTCAGCGATGCGGTGAATGAGATAGCGGGCTGCGTGCCATCGGCGCTCGAGGGGACGCAGCCCAGGCATACACCCCCTCCGTTTTCGAAAAACGTGCTGTCGAAGGCGACCGTTGCCCCGTCCGCCGAGTCATCGGACAGGGTGATGTCGAGGCACAGCTCCACGTCGCAGGAATCGCCATCGGCATCAGTTGCAGCTGCGCGCCATGTGCAGATAACGCATCCCGTTAGGGGGCCGTCCGCTGTGCTCGAGTGCTCGGTATCCACGACTATCGAGCTGTTCGTGCAGCGACGGAGGCACCCCGAGGCCGAAATGCTTGCCTGCGCAAGCGAGAAGCGTTGGCGCGCGATGGTGCTCATCTGGTTTGTGGCGAGACAGTTGACAGCAGGTAAGGGGGCGTCCACGGCGGGTGTCGCTAGAGCGGCAACGGGCATGCCGGTGGCAAGCGCACTACAGAGCGCGGCAACGGGCAAAAGGTTCTTTGATGCCATGGGTTCTCCTTACCTATGCTGGACGGTCTCGATTCGTGTGGCTACCGGCTGCGTTTGATGTGCAGGCCAAGGCCGATGGCGCTAGCGCCTGCCGTGGCGATTCCTGCTGCCAGGAGCTGTCGCGTGTCGCTCGTTTGCGCGAGGGGTTCATGTTGGCCACTGCGTTCGAGTTCCGATAGATCGACAGTTACCTGCGTGGCAGCCTGCGCCTGCTCTTGTTGGGCAAAGGCGGCGATCGGGGCAAACGTTGCAACGCCGATGATGACGGCAAGGACAATCGCCTTAGGCCGTGTGCGCACCGGGCTCGACCGTCCACGTAATGCTTGCGACCTGGTCGCCCTCGCCAGTCACATGGAAGATGTCTCGCGTGACGCGGGCGACATTGCCGCTCGTCTTGAGCTTAATCTTGTCCGTACCATTGGCGATGCCCTGGTAGCCCATGTCGAAG
>CABSNH010000189.1 GCA_902478985.1 uncultured Collinsella sp. | reverse complement strand
ACTCAGCATCGGTGCCGTCATGGCCGTTCGCGAGGCACGTCTGACCGGCGAGGCCAAGCTCGTCGAAGCAACCCGCTGCAACGATTTGAGTGAAAGCCTGATGGGCCCCGTCCAGACCGAAGCCGTGGCCCGCGCCATGGCCGTGCTCGAGCGCTCCGCCACCATGGGCGTGATCGTCGCAGCTCCGACGGCAGGATCCGCGGGTGTCGTGCCCGGCTGCGTGCTGGCGCTCGCCGATCACCTTCAGCTCGACGACGAGCAAGTCATGGACGCGCTCTACTGCGCAGCCGCCATCGGCCTCAACCTCACCACAAGCGCCTGCGTTGCCGGCGCCGAGGGCGGCTGCCAAGCCGAGGTCGGAAGCGCCGCCGCCATGGCAGCCGCCGCGCTGGTGCAGATGCTCGGCGGCACGCCCGAGCAGGCGCTTGACGCCAGTTCCATCGCGCTGAGTAACCTGCTGGGCCTCGTTTGTGACCCCGTCGGTGGCCTCGTGGAGGTGCCCTGCCAAAACCGCAACGCCATCGGCGTGGCAGCGGCCTTTAGCTCGGCACAACTCGCCCTCGCAGGCATTAAGAGCCTGGTGCCGTTTGACCAGATGGCACATGTCATGCTCTCAGTGGGCCACGCGTTGCCGGCCACGCTGCGCGAGACGGCAAAGGGCGGCATCGCGCAGGCTCCGGCCGCACTTTCGGCCTGTGCAAAATGCGGTGTGTGCGGATAGCGGCAAAGAACGACTCAAAGGTGGGACAAATGTCCCACCTCTTTTGAATGCCACCGTTTCCGTACCACAAACAGCAGGGCAATCGCTATAATGCAAGTCCAGTAAAAACACGATGAACCGCAAGGCGAAAATCGAAGGATATGCATGCGATGTCGCAAAACGATCGAACTCAACTGATTCCCGATCCGCAGCAGCCGAGCAGGCACACCGGCGGCGTTCAGTCGCCGCGTCCTATCGCGCCGAGCCACGGTCAGCAGCGTGGTGCGGCAAACGCTTCCCAACGCCCGAACCAACAGCGACAGCAGCGTCAACAACGTCAGCAGCGCCAGGCAAACGGCAATGCGCCCAAGCAGCCCCCCACGCACGCTCGAGGCGATCGCGGCCCCGCGCGCAAACCCGCCGAGAACAATAAGTCGGGCAAAAAGACGACGCTCTTTGTCATCCTGGGTCTAATCGTCATTGGCTATATCGTAGGCGTCGTAGCGTTTTCGCAGGTAGCCTACCCCAACACCACCATTGCCGGCGTCGACGTCTCCTTCTCCAACGCTTCGTCTGCCGCCACCAAGGTCAACTCGGCATGGAAGCACTATAAGCTCACCGTGACAGGCGATGACTTTAGCTGGACCTATCAGCCCGAGTCCGATGAGCCCATCGTCGACGGCGAAGCTGCCGCAAAAGAAATCATCAGCCACAACGAAGCCTTTATTTGGCCGGTCCGCCTTGTGGAATCCTTAAGCGGCAAGACCAAAACAACCGCTACCTCCAACGAAGTCGATCTTGATCAAGACGTCGACCTGTCCATGCTCTCCGACGCCTTTGACCAAAAGAAGTTTGAGGAGGACCTGGGCGCCGCTATCGACGAGTTTAACGAGGGCCGTTCGGGCACGTTCGAGGCCAATAGCTCCTATGACGAGCAGGCCGGCAAGTTTACCGTCGAGAAGGCGCGCTCCAACGAGAAAATCAACCGCGAGCATGTCATTAAGTATGCCGAGCTCGAGCTTGCCTCGCTGGCCGAGTCCGTAGATCTTTCCAAGCTCGGCAACGATGCCTATGAGCCGCTCAATGGAACGCTGACCGATGATCAGATTCAGGCCGCATGCGATGCCGCCAACAACTTCCTGGGCGTCAACGTGACCCTCAAGCTCAACGGCGAGGATGCCGGCAAGGTTGATGGCAGCTCCGTATTGCAGTGGATCAGCTTTGCCGATCCCGCCAACCCAACGCTCGATACGTCGCAGATCAGCAACTGGGCAGCCGAACTCGCCAACGGCTTTAATACCGTGGGCTCCACTCGCTGGTGGACGCGCGCCGATGGCAAGCAGTGCGCCGTCGAAGGCGGCGACTTTGGTTGGTCCATCGACAGCAGCTCGCTCGCCAAGCAGGTCGAGGACGCCATTAACAACAAGCAGACCGGCGAAATCGAGATCAAGTACTCCCAGAAGGCCGACACCTTTACCGCAAAGGGAGAGCCCGACTGGAAGGCGTATATCGACGTCGACTTGTCCGAACAGCACGCGCGCTACTATGACGAGAGCGGAAATATCGTTTGGGAGGCCAACTTTATCTCGGGCAAGCCGGGCGAGGACGCCACGCCCGAGGGCGTCTGGCAGATCAACAGCAACGACGGCGGCAGCACCCTGATCGGAGCCAAGGACCCCAAGACCGGTAAGCCCAAATACGAGAGCCCGGTGAGCTACTGGATGCCTTTTGAGGGCAACATGATCGGCTTCCACGATGCCACCTGGCAAAACGACAAGAGCTTCGATAATGCCGAGTCGTACAAGTGGTGCGGCAGCCACGGTTGCATCAACCTGCGCCTGGCAGACGCCAAGGCACTTCACGACTGCATCAAAGTCGGCCTGTGCGTGGTTGTCCACTCGTAGTGCAACGCGCACATTCCTACAACATGGAGCTGCTGCGACCAATCTAACAGTTCCGAAAGAAACCGTCCCATGCGCCCGCCCCAACCGGTGGGCGCATATACTTATCGAGGTACTTTCTATAAAGGAGACGCTATGCCGAATGTCCCCACGACCACCCCGGGCCCGGATGATACCGAGCACACGCCCGAAGATGTCACCGAAACGATTCCTCTGATTACAAACGTACATGCCGATAAGCAGAGCGGACGCGCGAACGATGCGACCGAGATTTCCGATGAAGAGGCATATGCCAAGCTCAAGGCAAAACGCTGTCTCTTATACACATCTCCGAGCCC
>CABSNH010000188.1 GCA_902478985.1 uncultured Collinsella sp. | reverse complement strand
TGCGGGGTCTCCCCCGTCATATCCCAGTTGGCCTTGAGCCAATTGCGGACGAATTGCTTGTCGTAGCTAGGCTGGATCTTGCCCTCCTCGTAGCTGGCAGCAGGCCAGAAACGGCTGGAGTCGGGCGTGAGGCACTCGTCGATCAGCGTGACCTTGCCATCGATGACACCAAACTCGAACTTGGTGTCGGCGATGATGATGCCACGGGTCGCGGCGTACTCGGCAGCGGCCTTGTAGATCTTGAGAGACAGATCGCGGATCTGCGTGGCGATGTCCTCGCCAACGATCTCGCAGCAACGCTCATACGAGATGTTCTCGTCATGGTCACCAATCTCGGCCTTCGTGGAGGGCGTGAACAGCGGCTCAGGGAGCTTGGACGCCTCCGTCAGGCCCTCGGGCAGCTGAATACCACAGACGGTGCCGTTCTCGTCGTAGGTCTTCTTGCCCGAGCCAGTCAGATAGCCGCGGACGATGCACTCGATAGGAATCGTCTGCGCCTTCTTGACCAGCATGGCGCGGCCTGCGAGATAGTCACGATACTCGGCAAACTCCTCAGGGAAATCCGCCGGATCGATGGAGACGAGGTGGTTGGGGACGATATCGGCAAACTTGTCGAACCAGAACGCCGAGATGCGGTTGAGCACCTCTCCCTTAAAAGGAATCTCGTCGGGAAGAATAAAGTCGAACGCAGAAATGCGATCGGTGGCGACCATCAACAGGTTTTCGCCGGCATCGTAGATATCACGAACCTTGCCACGGGAATCCGGACGACGCTCCATCGTTGTCACGTGAGTCACTCCTTACCTAAATACGACAGAAATGCGGGTTCTTTCCCGCATGTTTTCGCGAACTCGGAGCGGCAGGGACGCGGCCCCTCCTTCACCGAATAGCGAAAAGCTAGTGCTCCATTGTAGTAGATGCCGCGTCCGCCGTGTGCTCGCGGGGCAGATGAATCGTAAAAGTCGTACCCTTTCCAAGCTCCGACTCCACGGATATGTAGCCATGGTGACGCTCGACGATCTGCTTGGTCACGGCGAGGCCAACGCCCAGGCCGCCGGCTTCGCGGGCGCGGCTGGCATCGGCGCGCCAAAATCGTCCGAAGATACGCGACAGATCGTCCTTGGCAATACCGATACCGGTATCCGAAACGGCAATACTGACATGTTTGCGGTCACTGAGCACCGACACTACGACCCAGCCGCCCTCGGGGGTGTAGCGCATGGCGTTGCTCATGAGGTTGATGACGCACTGCGTGATCATGTCGGGATCGGCCTCGACGACATCGTCGTGACCTTGGGTCTCGTCAGCAAAGCGCAAGCGCAGATCGCGGTCAACAAACAGGCGCTCCTGAGCGTTGACGATAGATCGCACAAAGGGAACCATGTCCACCGGCTCAAGGTTGAGCGGCGCCGTGCTGTTTTCCATGCGCGATAGGTCGAGCATCTGCTGCACCAGACGTGCCAGGCGGCGCGTCTCGGAAGCAACGGTTTCCAAATGCTCATCGTCGGTGGGATACACGCCGTCCTGCATGGCCTCGACCGTTGCAAGCATTGCCATGAGCGGCGTGCGCAGCTCATGAGCCACATCGGAAGTCAGGCGCTTTTCGTGCTTCATATCTTTCTCGAGCGAGGTGGCCATCTCGTCAAAGGTCTCACCCAGCTGATCGATTTCGTCATCGCCGCGCAAACCGGTACGAGCGGACAGATCGCCGTCGCGAATTTGCTTGGCCGTGCTGGTAATACGATGAATCGGTCTGGTAAGCATGCGCGACACGAACGATCCGATAACAACCGAGATGCAGACCGCAACAACCGCGGCAAGGGCCATAGCGTTAAAGGTCTTCTCCCTAAACGCTGAGTCTGCCTTGGTGAGTAGAGCATCGGAGCCGATGGCCCATAGCTTTACCTGTCCGACATGCTCGCCAGAAGACGTTATGATTTCGACGTTGGCAACGCTGTCGGAGTCGGTGGGCGCCGACGAGACCGGGCTATGCGATGCCTTTTTACCACTCGATCCGCTCGACGGCGATCCGCTCTCGCGCACATCGGCGGTCGCACTTGCCGAAGGCCATGAGTCGTCATAGACGACAACGCCCTTCTTGTTGACGACCTGCATACCCAGGTCGTCGGACACCAAGCTCGATGTCGCGACCGTGCGCAGCTCGCCCGCAGTCCAATTGCCGTTTTCCTCATACGACGTCGCAAGCTTTTCGGCGGCAGAATTGGCAATCTCGACGATATTGGAGCGCGTGTAATCCGAAAAGACGGTACCCCACACAACGGAGACAACGCCCACCAGCACCAATACCGTCATGAGCGACGTCAGGGCAAAAGCCAAGGCCATGCGCGAGGGATAGCTCATCGCTGGCCGTGAATCGGAACGAGGCGTGTTCCAACTTGCCTTGGAACCCGCCTCGTTCTCCTGCTTGTGCTTTTGTCCGATTTCAAAGCGCGCAGGTGTCATATGTGATTTCCCTATTTCTCGTCCGACTTATCAGTCTTGGCCGGGGCCTCAAAGCGATAGCCGACACCGTGAACGGTGTAGAGCCACTTAGGCTTCTTGGGGTCGTCGCCCAGCTTGGCGCGAAGGTTCTTCACGTGGCTGTCGATGGTGCGCTCGTAACCCTCAAAGTCGTAGCCGAGCACCTTCTCGACCAGCTCCATACGGTTGTAGACACGACCGGGATGACGAGCAAGCGTGGTGAGCAACTTAAACTCGGAAGCAGTCAGGTCTACTTCCTTGTCCTCGACCAAAATCTTGTGGCCTGAGATATCGATGACCAGATCGCCAAAGTCGAGCACCTCAACGGCAGGCTCGTCTGCCTGGTGAGCACGGCGGAACAGGGCACGGACGCGGGCGACGAGCTCGCGCGGCGAGAACGGCTTGATCAGGTAGTCGTCGGCACCAAGCTCGAGGCCGATGATGCGATCCTCAATCTCGCCCTTGGCGGTAAGCATGATAACTGTCTCTTATACACATCTCCGAGC
>CABSNH010000187.1 GCA_902478985.1 uncultured Collinsella sp. | reverse complement strand
TCGCTGCCGTCCTTGGTGCGCACGCACCAACCGTCGCCCTTGCTGATTTTGATGTCGGGTGCTCCGGCGTTGACCATGGGCTCGATGGTAAAGACCATGCCCGGGGCCATGATAGTGTCCACATCGGGTGCCTCGGTGGTAAAGCCCACAAACGGGTCCTCGTGGAACTCCTTACCGATGCCGTGTCCGCCGTACTCACGCACCACGCTAAAGCCGGCGTCCTCGACCGTCTTTTGCACGGCCTCGGCCATGACGGACAGCGGCAGCCACGGCTTGACGGCCGCCAGACCCGCCTCCACGCTGGCACGGGTGACGTCGACCAGGCGCTGGCGCTCGGCCGAGACCTCGCCGATGCAGAACATGCGGCTCGAGTCGCTAAAGTAGCCGTCTAGGATCGTGGAGCAGTCCACATTGATGATGTCGCCCTCGTGCAGCACGTCCGTATCACAGGGAATGCCGTGGCAGACGACGTCGTTGATCGAGGTGCACACGCTCTTTGGGTAGCCCTCGTAGTGGAGGTCGGCCGGTGTGCCACCGTGCTCGACGGTGTAGTCGTAGATCATCTGGTCGATCTGGTTGGTGGTCATGCCCGCGGCGATGTGCTCGCCTACGTAGTCGAGCACGCCCACATTGATGGCGGCCGAGCGTTTGATGCCCTCGATGTCGGCGGGCGTCTTGTAGAGCGTGCGGGGCAGAACCTCCCAGCCCTCCTCCCACAGGCGCTCGAGGCGCTCGTCGAAGGCGCTGTGACATTTCTTATATTTTTTGCCGCTGCCGCACCAGCAGGCGTCGTTGCGGCCGGGTACGGGTCCTTTGTCATACATGGCTAACTTCCTTTCATCCGCAGCTAGTATAGCCCACCCACGCGTCCATAAAAGTTGCGGTGATATAGTTCCGATTTAAGCGGTTTAACAGCATAAACAGGAACTATATCACCGCAGCTGATGGAGCGGGATGGCGGGCACTAGCTGCTGCGTGGTTTTACTAGTAGCTCACCTGGCAGGGAATGCCGAGGGCGCTCACGCGCGTGGCAATCGTGTCGAGCACCTCGGGCGCCGCTTTGGCAAGGCCGGCGACCGGTGTTTCGCGCGCCACCGTGTAGATGGTCGCCTCCTGCGGGCGAATGCGCTCGAGCGCCGCGAGCCAAGGGCCGACGTACTCCTCGCCGGTGTTGTCGATGAGCTTGCCCTGATACTCGCCGGTCAAAAAGATCGTCTGGATAATAACGTGACCGTCAAAGCTTGCGAACGTCTCAATCTGGTGCTTGACGTCGTAGGGGCCAACAGGCTGGTCGAGCAGCTGGATAAACGCCGGGTCGACGGTATCGAGCTTGAGGATATTGTCGTCGACCATCATGAGCGCGTCGTGCACCTCGGGGCGGTCGGCGCGCGTACCGTTGGAGAGCACGGCGATCTTGGAGTTTGGGGCAAGCTCGTCGCGCAGCGCGACGGCGCCGGCGATGGCCTGCGGAAACTCCGGTGCGGCGGTGGGCTCGCCGTTGCCTGCGAAGGTGATTACATCGGGGAGCTCGCCCTCGGCTGCCATCTCGCGCAGCTTTACCTCGAGCGCGTCGAGTACCACGGCAGCTGTGTTGTACGGCTCATGGCAGGGGCGCTCAGCGTTGAGACCGTTTTCGCAGTAAATGCAGTCGAACGTGCAGATTTTGCCGCTGGCCGGCATCATGTTGACGCCGAGCGAAAGGCCCAGGCGACGGCTGCGAACGGGCCCAAAGATGGGGCTGGCATTCAAAAACGTAGACATAGGCATATGCTCCTCAAGACAATTGTGCCTAAGCATAGCATCGGCTCCAAAGCAAGGTGTGGGCTCTTGCTTTACAAGTTTTGTTTTTTCACGTCGCTCATTATGCGGTGCCATGAAAAGTCTCGGGTCAGGTACAGTTAATCTGTTAACAAGGCGTAAGGCAATGCGGGCCCATCCAACCGTACCGATGTACAACTGGATGGGCGTTGATGATGGGGGCACAACATGGATTTTACGGTCGAGAATGCGGGCACTACGATCGCCTGCCGCGAGTATGCCGGCCCGGTTGTATCGTCCGATGCACCCGCCTTGGTTTGCGTGCACGGTGCCTGCGTCGACGGCGTCTTTTTTGACGCCATCGCCCGCGAGCTCGCCTGTGACTATCGCGTCATTGCCTACGACCGCCGCGGTTGCGGCGAGAGCGGCGACGCTGCAGACGGACGCTACGACCTCGCTGCCCAGGCCGCCGACCTGCAGGCTGTTATCGCGCATATTGGCACTCCGGCAAACGTGCTCGCGCACAGTGCCGGTACGCTGGTGACGCTGGAGCTTCTCCGTGCAAACCCCACCATAATCTCGCGTGCGATTCTGCATGAACCCGCCGTGACGGATGAGGGTGCCGGTCTGGGCGCGGCCCCGGTTTTGCTCGAGATGATCGCCGCGGGAAAGGTCTCCAGGGCATTACGGGCCTTCCTGGGTGCCATCGGCGATTCGGACCCTGAGGCCCCCAAGTTAACCGAGGCAGAAGCCAAGCATGCCCTGCGCAACGGCCGCGGCTTCATGGCAAACGAATACGGGATTACTATGACCTGCGTTCCCGATTGGGATAGCGTTCGTGCGTCGAAAACGGTGGCCGCCGTGCTCCTGGGTGAGCTCTCGATTGGCACGCCTCGCGAGGCGGGCACGAGGGTGGCGGCTGAGCTTTTGGATTGTCCACTCGTAACGGTTCCCGGCGCGCACAACGGCCTGCGCGATCGCCCGGCAGCGGCTGCCCAGACTGTCCGTGGCATCCTGGGGTTCTAGCACTCGCAATAGCCAAAGCAGCCTTCACCCGCAAACGTTTCGTCCGTGTTAACAAATGTGTTCAAAACCTCACGTCTGCGGCTGCAATCGCGCCGTCTGCCAACTCATAAAAATGTAACAGCATTTACGTGCTTACCTGCATCGGCAAGGTGTTACCCTTGTAGCATTTGGAACCCACCGCTACCATGCGAAGCTATCGAAAGGGCCCCATACTGTCTCTTATACACATCTCCGAGCCCACGAG
>CABSNH010000186.1 GCA_902478985.1 uncultured Collinsella sp. | reverse complement strand
TCATGGTTATCCGCGAGATTGTCGAAAACTTTATCCACGCCCACTTTGCAGAGCCTATCATCTCGATCCTGGACGGCGGCGACACCATCCGATTCGCAGACCAGGGACCGGGGATCGAAGACAAAGAACGTGCTTTCGACTTTGGCGTAACCAGCGCAAACAGCAACATGAAGCGATACATCCGCGGAACTGGAGCCGGGTTTCCCATGGTGCAGGAGTACTTGGAAAACGCCGGCGGCGCCGTATCCATCGAGGACAACATGGGCAACGGCACCGTGGTCACGGTAAGCCTGGACCCCAAACGCGTGCAGGAAATCGAGCGAGCCGGAGGGCGAGGGGCCGCCGTGCGCCCCGAGACGGAGCAGTCAGCATACCCCCTACCCGACACGTTTGCACAGCAGCCTGTGATAGCACAACAGATGCAGCAACCCGTGGTGCACATGCAGCAACCTGGAGCTTTTCCAGTGCAAGATCCCCAGGTATCGCTGGGCCACACGGCGCAAAGCATGTCGGAGACCATAAACTCGGCAGGTCTGGACACAAACGTCGCGCAACAGACGGCGGCCATGCCGAACGTCCAGCAAATGGGCTACCAACCGTACCCCCAAGGGTATCCTCCCCAATATATGCCGCAGCAGGGATATGCCCAGCCGTATCCGCAGCAGTATCCTCAGGGGTACCAGCAGCCGTATCAGCAGATACCGCAGGGGCAATTGAACCCCTGGACTCAGCAGATGCCGCCGCAGCCTTACCAACAGTGGCCGCAAAGTTTTCAACAGCAGGTGCCGCCCATGCAGAGTTCTCAACAACCAGCAGCTCAAATGATGTATCCTAATGCGGCGAATCAATACGCACAACCGCAGTCGGACGTGTTTATAAGCGAACGCGGCAACGCTGCATTAGGGTATCTGGCCCAACATCAAGAGTGCGGCGCGACGGACTTGGCGCGGGCGTTTGGAAACTCCGCACCCACCTGGTCGCGCACGCTCAACGATTTGGCGCAGACGGGCTTGATAGTCAAACATGGGCAGAAATACCATCTGACCGAAATCGGAAGCGCTCGCGTGCGGGCCCAAGCTTAAGGAACGGGAGAGACAGTGGACGAGGAAGCAAGCATCATCCTGGGGGATGCCATCGCCTTTTGCCAGCGCGACGGCCAAGATGCGCGCCTCATCAACATGCTGGGGCAATCGCGCGCCGTGAGCCTGACCGAGGACACCTTGACGATTGAGGCCCCCTCACGATTTGCCATCGCTCAGCTCAAAAAGCATCAGCCGACCATCGAGGCATACCTAGAAGAGATAGCCTTTGCACCGATTGCGCTCAATATCGTGGCACCGCAAGGCGCCTCGGCAAATACGGCCCCGGACACTCACCCGGCAGCGACCGCCACCGCAGCGGCAACGCCGGCGCCCGGACCTCGACGCGACGATGTTTCCCGTGAAACCATGACACCGCAGCCGGCCGCTTCGGTCGCACCGGCGGTAGAGCCAGCCCCCTCACCCATCCCGACCGCCACGCATATGCCCGTGGCACACGAGGCGACACCCGGCGAGGAATCGGGCATTGCAATCAAAAACACGTTGTCCGCCGACGATTTCCGCCGCATGATGACCCAAATGAATGGCAGGCCACCGGCGAAAAGCGCGAGTCCGTCCGCAGCGCCGGCAGCACCTTCGGCGGCGGCGCCGGCGGCAGTCGAGAAAAACGCGGACGGGGCACCCCTCGCAGCGAATTCGAAATTCACGTTTGAAAACTTCGTCTTCGGACCGGAGAACAGCCTTGCCTACCGCTCGGCGCTCAAATTCGCCATGCTTGCAGACACGCCTGGTACCTGCACGTCGCTGTTCATCTACGGCAAATCGGGCCTGGGCAAGACGCACCTGCTGCTCGCCATCAAAAATGAGCTGGCAGAGAAATCGCCCGAGATCAAGGTGAAGTACGCCAACTCGCAGGCATACCTGGACGACTTGATGACGGAATTCGACCGCCAAAAGAAGAGCAACGCCCCCATTATGCAGGCATACCACGGCGTCGACGTGCTTATCATCGATGACATCCAGAACATCATTGGCAAGCGCGCGAGCGTGGATTACTTCTTCCAGTTGATGGACGAATTTATCCGCAACAACAAGAAGGTCGTGATCGCCGCCGACCGCGCTCCCAAGGACCTTAATATGGACGAGCGCCTGACCAGTCGCTTTAATGCCGGTCTGCTGTGCCTGGTGGCGGAGCCCAGCTACGAGATGAAGTACAAGATTTTGCAGCGTTATTACGAGAACACGATCGCCGCCGCGCCCGAGGCAGGCAACGACTCGCTGCTGGCGGCCTACGGGGGCGACGGCGGACATCTGACCGACGCGCACTTTAAACACATGGCCGAGGTCTCGGGCACCAACATTCGCGAGCTCGAGAGCTTTTGCGAGCGTTGTGCCGGCGAAGCGGGCGATCGCGAGCGCGAGGGCGGGGAGCTCACCTTTGACGACATCGACGCCATCGCCAACCAGTACTTCGACACATCGGCCAAGAAGATCAATGTGCAGACGGTCCAGTCCGTCATCGAGGAGCAATACGGTGTGACGCACGAGGAACTCATTGGGCCTCGCCGCAACGCCAATATCGCCAAGGCGCGCCACATCGCTATCTACCTGGCGATCGAGATGTGTGAGATGACGACGACGGCCGTGGGCGCCGAGTTTGGCAACCGCAACCACTCGACCGTCAGCACGAGCTATAAAAAGGTTCAGAAGATGATTCAGGAAGACCGGACTGTTACCGAAGACCTCAAGTCGCTGCGCGATAAAATTACACTGCGCTCGTAGGTAAATGGACACACCTGTTGAAAACTTGTCGAAACGGCGGTTATAAGGTGTCAAAAACTCGAGCTGCGGTGATGAAAAGTTTTGCGCAGGTTTTGAACGTGGAAAACGTGCCCGGTTGCGCACAGGTTCCTGTCGATTCTCTTTTTAGGGCTGACCTGCACTTTTAGGAGTAATCAACAGTTTCGTCAGTACTATTACTATTATTAAGATATTTATATCTA
>CABSNH010000185.1 GCA_902478985.1 uncultured Collinsella sp. | reverse complement strand
ATAAGAGACAAGCCCAGGATGTTGAGCGCCGTGGTCTTGCCGGCACCCGAGGCGCCCAGGATAATGGCGAGCTCACCGCGCTCAACGGTAAAGCTCGCGCCGTCGAGCGCGTGAATGCGGGCATCGCCCTCTCCGTACGCCTTGATGACGTCTTTGAATTCGATATAAGCCATCGATTAATTCCCATCTGGTCGGATAACTCTTTAGTATTACCCATTTCACGCCGACCAAAAAGGGACAGGTTCATTTTGGCAGGTTTTATATGGGGAAACGGGGAGCGCAGGCAAGCGCCGGGAAGGCAGAGAAATCATCGACGGGGTCAGGCCGACCGCCAAACACAACGCACGCATCTCTATCTGTCAGCAAAATCATTCGAACAGCTGTTCGTTTCTATGATATGATTCCGTTATCTAAGCAGGCCAATACGCAGAAAGGCGGCCAACATGGCGTTCGACTTTAAGAAGGAATGCAAGGAGCTCTACAAACCTGCAAGCAAGCCGAGTATCGTAACTGTCCCGCCTATGAGCTACGTTGCCGTTCGCGGAAAGGGCGACCCAAATACCGAAGGTGGCGAGTATCAAAACGCCCTGCCGCTGCTTTACGGCATCGCCTATACCGTCAAGATGTCGAAGAAAGGCTCAAGGAGTATCAAGGGCTATTTCGACTTTGTGGTACCGCCGCTCGAGGGTTTCTGGTGGCAAGACTCCCCGAGCGGCGACATCGATTATGTACGCAAGGACGATTTCAACTTTATCTCGTGCATTCGCCTGCCCGATTTCGTCACCCGAGATGACTTTGACTGGGCAGTCGCGGAAGCCACGACCAAAAAGAAACTTGACTTTTCTGCCGTCGAGCTGCTTAAAGTTGACGAGGGCCTCTGCGTTCAATGCATGCACACCGGGCCCTACGACAACGAACCGGCGACCGTAGGCGCTATGAATGAATACACGACCGAGCAGGGCTATGTCCCCGACTTCTCAGACACCCGTTTCCATCACGAAATCTATCTCTCCGATCCACGCAAATGTGCACCGGAGAAACTTAAGACTGTGGTTCGTCATCCTATCAAGCGCGCTGAATAGCGTGGAGCGTCATCTCACGCGCTAGGTTTTAAGCCAGCCAACCAGCCGCCTCCTAGGCCGTCCGGTAATTATCTTGACGCGGCCCGTCGCATCTTATAAGTTTGTTTTGCTAAAGCTGGAAAGCCTCTCAACGATGCGCAACTCCAGCTCTTTTTCTATCAAGAGGCTTAAATGAAATACCGGAAGTCGCGGATACCCATCAACGAACAAATAGCACTATTGACAGAATACAGGGGTCTTAAGTGCTCTGATCAAAGCGAACTCGAGCGAGCTTTGGTCGAAGTCGGCCACTACAGACTGTCGGCCTACTGGTTTCCCTACAAAACCAAATGCAAGTCCGGGATTACCATCTTTCGCGAAGGCACAACATTCGAAACCATCATCTACACGTATGAATTTGACCGAGCCCTCCGGCAGTTAATGTTTGATGCGGTCGGCAGAATTGAGATCTACCTCAGAAGCAGAATTGCCTATCTTGCCTCTGAGGAACGCGGGCCTTTCTGTTACCCAGATGTCGCCATAACGAGGCTCAACTCGGCATGTCCATCGCGCTTTGCGCCGCGCTGGGCTACGCAGCCGTCTTTGACAGCGCCACCAATACGCTGCTCGCACCCATCCTGATTGGCTGCGAAGTCTTCGGTTTCGGTAATCTGCCGGCATTCTTCATCGTCTGCGTCGCGGCTTACCTGTTCAACATGGATAAGTCGATCTATGCCCTGCAGAAGCGGGCGTAGAAAGATGTCCAAGCAAGTGGTCTCAACCGGAAACGGCATCCCACTCTAAGGCTGTATTCCGGGACACGGTTTCCGTTTGGGACGCCATTCGGAAAGCGCATCCCGTTCTTTCACGGCGTCTTGGCTATGCAAAGTGCTCGAACGTTATTCCTCGTACGCGCCCTCAAGCCGAAGCAGCCACTCCTTGCGATCAAGCCCGCCGGCATATCCGTTAAGCGAGCCGTCGGCGGCAACCACGCGATGGCACGGCACAATGATCGAAATAGGATTCCGCGCGACCGCGGCCCCCACGGCACGGGGAGACACAACAGGTGCTTCGTTTCCCGGTACACGATGTCGAGCCGCAACACGCTGGGCGATCTCACCATACGTAGCGACCTCGCCACGCGGGATAGAAAGCAGCTCAAACCAAACCTCACGCTGAAACGCCGTGCCAATCATATGCAACGGCGGCGTAAACCGAGGCTCCTGCCCCGCAAAATAAGCATTCAGCCAAGCCCAAGAACGCTCAAGCACCGAAGAAGCCGCGCCATTTGCCGGACTCACCGAAGACATCCCACCGGCACCAGAAACCGCATCGGCGCCTTCAACATGTTCGGGATCTTCTTTGAGAAGCGTGGAGCCAAAGTGCTCCTGACCCTCAAACCAAAGCCCCGTCAAACCGCGGCCATCAGCGGCAAGCAAGATTTCGCCCAAAGGCGAAGCAAACGTCGTCGTGACCACCAGCGGCTCCTTTCAAAACTCCGCAACATAATACCGCGAATTGTGCAGACAACCCCGCAGATACGCCTGGGCGGGCTCGCAATTGCTTAAGCGAGGCCGTTTTCCCCAATCAAGCGAAGAAGACGCGGGGCATCGACGCCAGAGCGGCACCTCTATCAGCTGAGCTCTAATACTTTCCCGAGAAGTGAACGAGTAAAAACGAAGCCCCGGAGCATCCACACCTTTAGACCATAAAACCGCAGGATTCGCGCAGCAAAACCGCAGGAAATAGCGGTCAAAAAATGTCAATGCTTCGGGGGTCCAAATAAGGTCGTTCACTTCTCGGCAAAGTATTAGACCCCGATTCGCACCAACCCCAAAGTCACCTCAGGCAGCAGGCGCGAAGCGCCGCAGCTGCCGTCACACCCCGCAGTCACCCCAGGCAGCAGGCGCGAACGCGCCGCAGCTGCCGGACACGCCCCACAGTCCCCCAAGGCGGCAGGCGCAAGCGCCGAGGCCGCCGCCGGGACCAGGGCCCACAACAGCCACGTGCTCCCATCAGCCCAGCGGCCCCAACCAACAACGGCCCCATCGCAGGG
>CABSNH010000184.1 GCA_902478985.1 uncultured Collinsella sp. | reverse complement strand
GCCCGCTTTCGGCCAGCGTGCGGCGATAGAGGGCAACGACATCGGCCAGGCGCGCATTGGGCACCGACATATCCGACCCCAGCTTGGTAATGGTGGGGTCGGTGCGGCGACGCTCGTCGATGAGCATGTTGACGCTCTCGGGAACGGCGTGGCGGAAGAACCGCTGGCATTCGCGATCGACCTCGGTGCGTGCAACCCAGGTCGCGTCGTCGCGGCCGCCCGCAAGCTCCAAAACCCATCCCAGGTGGTACAGCTCCTCGGTCGCTTGCGCCTCGTCGTCGCAGTCGAGTTCCACGTAAACACAGACCTTTGCCTCATCGTCGAGTGCCGGCAGCGAGACAAACGCGGTCGACTGCTCGCGCTGGCGGCGAAGGATATCCAAGGCGCCGGCATCGAAATACTCAATAGCGGCGGCATGGGACAGCACGGGGCGCACGGAATCGGTAAAGGAAACCGCCTTGTCCTCGCTGTCGAAAAAGCAGCTCACGCCCCATACGACCGAAGGTGCCGCCTGCAGGGCGATCTCGAGCTCGGTAATGACGCCGAGTGTGCCGCACGCACCGATGAAAAGATCGATGGCGTCCATATCGTCCGAAACGAAATAACCCGACGCGTTTTTGGTCTTGGGCATGGTATAGCCAGGAAGATCCAGCTCGAGCGCGCGGCCTTCCGCTGTCACGAGCGACAAGTGGCGTGCGTCAGCGTGCGCCTGACCTCGATGAAGCTCAAGCAGGTCGCCGTCCGCCAGTGCCACGTGAAGCCCCGTAACGTGCGGGCGCATGGGGCCGTAGGCGTAACTGCGGGCACCGGAGGCATTGCACGCCGCCATGCCGCCCAGGCAGGCAGATGCCTCGGTGGGATCGGTGGGGAAGAACTGCTCAGGAGCTGCCTGGAACTCCTCATAGGCCTCAAGCGATACCTGATCCCAGTCAGCGGTCGGCAATGCCTTCTTACCCAGTTGCTTGCGCAACTCCGAAAGCACGACGCCCGGCTCCACGCGCAGCAGAAAACGGCCTCGCTCGTCGCGGCGAAGACCCAGGTAGCGATTCATACGAGAAGTGTTGAGGATATGCCCGCCGTGAGGCACGGCGCCGGCAGCCAGACCGGTCCGAGCACCCTGGACCGTTATTGGAACATGCTCGGCATGGAGCTTTCGCAGAATGGCGCGGACTTCGTCCTCCGTTGTCGGAAACGAGATGCTCGACGCCTCGCCCGATGTGCGAGATTCATCGCGACCATATTCTTCGAACTCGTCGCCGAAGGGTTTGATGGCTGCAGACACGCGAACTCCCCCTTTAGTTAACTACAGTGTTTGCAGGGAGATGTTACCGCATCGTTTCGTCGACGTGACTGAGACCGTCTCCATAATTGGCGAATTTTACGTTTGCGCAATTCGGCGAGCGGCGGCGTTTTCTCGGCAGGCGCTCTATTTAACGCGCTCCTTTCCATCGCAGCCACGCACACAATTGGCGCTCGAAAAAACTTGAGATATTTTTTAGCGTCTCTCACCTGCGGCGATGTAAACCCGTCAAGCATTTGGTCAGAAATTGGTCAAGTTGTGGCTGATACGGTCGGCATCGACAGCCAAAACCAATAGAAGGTTTGGCCCAAAAACAGGGAGGTTCCCATGGCATATTACTGGCCCCAGTACGGCATCGCCATCGAAGTTGACGATGACCCATATCTTCTGCCCTTCGATGAGGAGGCATTTCCCGATGCGGCTGTCTATCACGTCACCACCGACGTGATTTGCGATCCCGAATCGTTTTCGGCACTCGCCCACCACATCGCCCACATCCACGACATCAAACTCGACCCAAACTTCGACGAGCTCATCTACTCGCGACGCCTCATGCTCCACATGCTCTTTGGCGCCGATCCGTCCACGTTCGCGCGCGTCTATACCACTAAGGATGCCGCATGAGCGTAAGGAAGCAGTCGAGCCCCCTAGGGTCAAAACATCGAAAAAGGCTCGGCGCCGTCTGTTTGGCCATCGCCTGCGCCCTTATCGCCGTCGGCCTTTACGCTTGGCAGTCAAAGCCTGTCGCCGAGACGGGTGCCTCGGTCACAGCGGCAGAGGGTAAGTCGCGTCAGGAAATCCAGGACGAGCTCGATGCCATCGTCCGCGACAACATGATGACGATCTCGGTCGCACCGGTCGCCCAGCTACAAAAAGGCGGCAAGCTGCGCATCAACGTGCAAAACGTCCAGGATAACAAGTTTCCCCAGCGTTTCCGCGTGATCCAAAACGACGAGACCATCTATGAATCGGGCGTGGTCGAGACCGGCAAGACCGTTGAGACCTGCCCTGCAGGCGACATCAAAGAAGGCGAGGCGTATATCGAGATTCAAGCGCTCGACGCCAAGACCTACGACGTCCATGGCAATCCCACGCGCGTCAAGGTGCGAGTTGCGCAGACAGAAGACTAGACCTGCCACCTGTTATGAAAATGCGCACCCGTGCCGCTTTCGTCTAACCCTCACGGAAACGGTCCGTGACGAATAGAAAGGAACGATTATGGACATCACCAGGAACTTGAATGGGGCCAGGGTGCTCGTCGTGGGCGCAGGGCTGGCGCTCGCACTCGCAATGGGCGCCGCGCCGACCACCGCCCTGGCGGAGGGACGCACTGGAACCACCAACGTGACCATCAGGACCCAAATCGACAACATCAAGTTCAAAGCCCCGACCGTCATTCCGTTCGTCGCTAAGGCAGACGGCACGCTCCAGGGCCCTTCCGAGAATACAACCACCATCGACAATCTTTCGGCCTATGGCATCCACGTTACCAACATGAAGATTGCCGCCCAGAAGTCCTGGAGCATCGTCGCCGACGCCAAGACGGGGACCGCCCAGAACTCCATCGATTTTAAGGTCGGCCCAGACAAGGCACTCCAAGACGCCCACGCCGCGACGCAGGAAGCGGGCCTCGACCTTTCCAAAAATGCATCCTTCGACATGGGCTACCAGGGCATCGCCGATGGTACGGACAAGATTAAGCTTAAGACGAGCGGCACTGTCGCCCGCGTCACGCGAGACATCTTCCATGTGACCGGCACGGGCGACCAGGTCGCAACCATTACGTGGACGGTCGAGCCCGGTGCGCACACGGCCTAAGGC
>CABSNH010000183.1 GCA_902478985.1 uncultured Collinsella sp. | reverse complement strand
GTGGTCAACGACCTGTTCGATATCTGCGAGGCGGCGCATCACGTGCCCGAATGGATCATTATCTGCGGTATCGAGATCATCGGCTCGTTTGTGATCCTGTTTACCATCGCGCCGGTGCTCGCACTCGCCATGGCTGTGGTAACGGCGGTGTTCGCGGTCATTATGTTTTGGCAGAATATGCGCATGCGCGAGGTCTTTAGCGATAATCGAAAAAAGATTAGCGGCATTAATGCGCAGCTGCAGGATTCGCTGGCGGGCATGCGTGTGGTCAAGAGCTTTGCCAATGAGCAGACCGAACGCTCTAAGTTTCGCGCCTCGAACAATCGCTACCTTTCGTCCAAGGAGAACATGTATCATGCCATGGGCGTCTACACCGCAACGTATGGCCTGCTCTCGGGCGTGCTCTATGTGATCGTGGTGCTGCTGGGCGGTTGGCTCGTTGCCCAGGGTCAGCTGCAGGCGGTCGATATGGCAACCTTCGCGCTTTACATTTCACTGTTCTGCACGCCTCTCGAGACGCTCGTCAATTCGGCCGAGACGTATCAGAAGGCCATTGCCGGCTTTAAGCGCATGGACGAGGTGCTCTCGACTGTCCCCGATATTCAGGATAAGCCGGGCGCTGCGGATCTGCAGGTGACGGCTGGTGCCGTGGAGTACCGCAACGTGTGCTTTAACTACGAGGATGTTGAGCTTGGCGCGGACGATGGGGCACGTCCCGTTATCGACCATATGGATCTGTCCATTAGGCCCGGTCAGACCATCGCTTTGGTTGGCCCCTCGGGCGGCGGCAAATCGACGACTTGTTCGCTGTTGCCGCGCTTTTACGACGTTGCCGGTGGCTCCATTAGTATCGACGGCCAGGATGTGCGCGACGTGACGCAGCATAGCCTGCGCCGTGCCATCGGCCTGGTGCAGCAAGATGTGTACCTGTTCGATGGAACGATCGGCGAGAACATCGCCTACGGCAAGCCGGGCGCCACGGCAGAAGAGATCGCCGAGGCGGCCCGCCGCGCCAATATCGATACCTTTATCGAGTCGCTTCCGCAAGGCTACGACACCGTGGTGGGCGAGCGCGGCAGCCGTCTTTCGGGCGGTCAAAAGCAGCGCGTCGCCATTGCGCGCGTGTTTCTCAAGAATCCCAAGATCCTTATTTTGGATGAGGCGACGAGTGCTTTGGATAACGAAAGCGAGGAAGCGGTTCAGGAGTCGCTCGAAGAGCTGGCACGCGGCCGTACCACGATCATCATCGCCCACCGTCTCTCGACTATTAAGCATGCTGACGAGATTGCGACCGTTGAGCATGGTCGCGTTGTGGAACGTGGCACGCACGAGGAGCTTCTCGCCCGTGGCGGCACTTATGCCCGTTACTATCGAATGCAGTTCGAAGGTGCGCGTGCGCACGAGCTCGACTGATTGATATGACAGGAAGATCATGGCTGATAAGAACCCTTTGACTCCGGAAGAAGTGACGGAGTTATTCTCCGAAATCGATGCATCCGGCGTCTTGGATCCTACGCTCGCCAAAAAGCGTACCGAGCGCATGCGCGAGAAAGAGGTTGCCGTCAAGCGCGGTGACAAGGCGACGCTGGCGCGGCTGCGCAGCGAGGACCGCGCGAGCCAGGCAAAACATATCGACCCGCTGTCCGAGGACGACCCTTCGGGTTCGCAGGTGAGCCACACCATTACGAAGACTGCCATGGCCGTGGTTATCGGCATCTTGGTGCTAATTGTGGGCATGCAGATTGGCTACGGCGTGATGCGACGCCTGAATACCGCGAACCTCTCCGAGAGCGTTTCGGTAGATACCGTCTCGACTGCGCTCAAGGGTGGACTTGAATGGGGCAATGGCTTTACGCAGTTCCCACTCGATTTTACCGTCGACGAGGCAGATGAGCGCTCGGGCACGGTTGAGGTGACGGTGCTGGACACGTCTTCTGCCAATGAACTCGAGCTGCTATCCAACGGTCAGATTCAGGCGGCGGCGCTCGCAACCAATGCCCTGCTCAACGACAAGATCGACCGCGTGGTGTATAACGTTCACGCCTATATCGACGAGGACAGCAGGATCCAGCACGATTCCTTCTTTGGCATGTTTCCCGCTCAGGGCCACCAGAGCGCCATCCTGACGTTCGTCTGGACCAAGAGCTCGTCCAACGCCACGAGTATCGACTGGAAGATGCGCATCGTAAGCATGGACGACACCATTGCCGAGCGCATTCAAAAACAGGTGAACTCGGTTTCATCGCTGATCGAGGACCCGGTGGTGAGCCAGACCAAGATCACGGAGGAACAGGCCGAGCGCGATCTTGAGCATCGTCTGCACGGTCGAGAGATCTTCCGCGGCGGAAAGCCCGATCGCACGCCGTCCGAGCTGCTGGAGCAGGACAAGCAAAAGTAGCCCGCAGTTACATAGAACGATGTCATCCCGCGTGAGTCGCAAGCCCACGCGGGATGATTTTTTTAATCACCGTCCCAGAAAAATCATTATGCATAGGAAGTCATAATTATCCTTTTGTAAACAATTCTATGTAATTAATGCCATAAGCGATGCTTGCGGTTAAAATACCGCGAGGCCTAACTGCACACCTTTAAGCCGGTCCTGTGAGACCGGGAAGGAGAACTATGGCGAACAACCATATTGCGGGCGCTGCCGCCCGCACCATCGCGCCCAGTGAGCTGTGCCAGCGCATGCTGGCTAAAACCAGCAAGGGCGCCTGCGGTCCCTGCATCCTGTACCTTGAGGATGGGACCATTTTTTATGGCCGTGCATGTGGTGCCGAGGGTACCGCAACCGGCGAGGTCTGCTTTAACACGTCGCTCGAGGGCTACTTTGAGGTCATGACCGACCCGAGCTATGCCGGCCAAATCGTAACCATGACCTATCCGCAGATCGGCAACTACGGCATTGACGAGACCGACGTCCAGTCGGCCTTCCCCGGCGATACCGCTCGCCCCGCGAGTGCTCTCGCCATGCGTGGCATGGTCGTCCACGACATGTGCGCCACGCCTTCCAACTGGCGCTCGACCGTCAGCGTGCCGGAGTACCTGCGTGCACACGGTATCGTCGCTATCGAGGGCGTCGACACCCGCGCTCTTGTGCGCCACCTGCGCGACAACGGTTCCAAGATGGGCAT
>CABSNH010000182.1 GCA_902478985.1 uncultured Collinsella sp. | reverse complement strand
GAGTAGTTGTTACAGATCTAGATAAACGGGCACCGCTGAACAATTCATCTCGATCTGTAACATCTGGACCCAAAAACGGCCGCTAGATGTTACAGATTGAGATGGTGAACGCCGGGGCCGAAGATCACCACAAAGGTGCCTGTCCCCTTTGTGGCGGTGGGGGGCGAGCTCGATGTTGCCGTGCTCGTTGAACGACATTCTAATGAGCGTCCCTACAGGATTTCATCCGGGCTGGCGGGTTTGGTTGTTTTGGGGATGCCGAGTTTGGATGACGCGAAATCGTCAACATCGTCCTTGATTCCATCTTTGGTGTAGACGGTGACCGTATAGGTGCTGTGCCCGAATTCGCTCTTGTCGCGTGTCGCCCAGGCCTGCCAGTAGGCAGCCCCGTTTCGCCCTTTGATTTTTCCGACACGGCGGAGTTCTGTTCGCTTTAATTGCTGGTTGCTATAGATGGTTCGACCGGCCTCCTCGGTGAGCCCGCACTGTCCAAGCAGCTTGTCGAGGACTTGGTTCATGTGGCGCTCATCGGTGTTTGGTGCGTAGTCGTAGGCGAGGGTGATGGAGTCGAGGGGCTGGTCGTCGATCAAATAATTCATCGTCTGAGGTTCAAGGCAGAAATAGGGGGAGCATCCGTCGACCTTGCCGAGCAACGGTAACTTGGACTGCCAACTTCCGGTGGGAATTGCATATTCGTAGAACACGCCACGGCAGACAAAGGAGAGCGAGGTGGCACGCGAGCCGGCGTCGATCATCCCGCAAAGATCGAAGGGCGAGGCGATACCAAAAGAAAAGGGCGTGATGACGATAAGGAAGAGCATCACGATGGGTATGGCGAGAATGGCGATGACGTTGCGACCGGTGGAATGAGACGGCTTCATATGCGCTCCTCGAGACAAAGATCTGTTGAGGATAGGCAGAAATGGATATGTTCAGAGAACAATTCAAGTTTAATCTCATGGCGCGAGATGGTCGACCGTTAGCGTCGAAAACCACCACAAAGGTGCCTGTCCCCTTTGTGGTGGTGAGGAGCGCGCGGCTTCTTTTGGTAATAGTGTTAGCTGGCGGTATCATTAGTGCAGGTGGCGAAGGTTTGCATTGTGGGGTGTTTTGCCGTGAGCCGTTCTGCCCGTATTGGATTGATTGTCTTGGCGCTTGCGATCGCTGTGGTTGGCGCGGGCGCTGTCGGTATGGCATTTCTACCTGCTGCGGTGACGGAGCCGGTGGTCAAGCCTGTGACTCAATCTGTCGAACTTCTGACCGGCGACGACAAGCCCGAGGCCATTACCGTTGATTTTGATGAGCAGCCGGCTGTGCTGGGTATTAGCAATTATCCGCGTATTCAGCTTGGGGCCATGCGCTATACCACGGATACAAGCCTGATCGATAGGGCGTCCGAGCTACTCAAGGGCAAAACATTTAAGCGTTGGTACGGATATGCGTCCTATCGGGCAAAAGCGAACGACATGGTTGGCGGATGCCACTCTTCCATCGAGCTGGACACTGCAAACGGCGCAAAGTTATGTGATGTCTCGTACGATCCGGGCTACGAGGGCAATGAGGGTCCGGGCATCTACATCATGGACGGCGATGTCGCCTATGTCATGGAGGGCGACCAGACCGAGCTCAACGATTTTATGGGTCAGTGTATCCAAGATGCCTATAAACAGACCTGCTTGCCTGACCCGCAGACTGCACGCGATAGTGGGTCTGCCCGTACATGGCTGTTCGAGGATGAGATGCCCTGGACCGTCGAATCGGGAAGTACGGGTTCGGCGAAGGAGTAGAGACCGCGACCACCACAAAGGTGCCTGTCCTCTTTGTGGTGGTTTTCGGTCTGTCTCGATCTGTAACATCTTGGCCGCTAAAAGTGGGCTTGGTGTTACAGATTTAGATTTTCGATTCGGGCGTCTTCTGTTCGTCTCGATTTGTAACAGATGGAGCTCTATTTGCCGAGTAGATGTTACAGATTGAGACGGTAGCGCACCTGTGCGGCGGCGGGCCGACATCTTTACCCCTATCCCTCAATCACTCAGAAAATCTTATATATAGAGACTTAGATTTATGTATAAGATCGTACAAAGCTGGCAACAATACTTCTCGAACAACGTGAAGCCGCCCCGTAGGGCGGCCACCCCAAGAGAGGTGATTCCATGAGAATCGATAAGCTAGCAATGACGTCGCGCGAGGCGTTGCAGACCGCCATGAGCACGGCTGCCGACGCGCAGGCCGGCGCGGTGGAGCCGATTCACCTGCTGTCCGCCCTGCTCGGTGCCGGCGAGCGCAATATCTCCGTGATCATCGAGCGCATCGGTGCCGACCCGGCTCAGCTTGCACGCTCCACGCAGGATGCCATTGACCACGCGCCCAAGGTTTCCGGCGAGGGTCAGCAGATGGGTCTTTCCAACGAGCTCGTCCGCGTTATCGAGAAGGCCGAGAAGAAGGCCACCAAGATGGGCGACAGCTTTGTGGTGACTGAACATTTGCTGATGGCGCTTGCCGAGGACAAGGGCGAGGCCGGTCGTGTACTGCGCGACGCCGGCGTCACCAAGGAGCGCATCGAGCAGGTCTACGAGGAGCTGCGCGGCGATGACCGCGTGACGTCTGCCGAGGACAAGACGCAGTTTGAGGCGCTGGAGCAGTACGGTCGCAATATCTGCGACCTTGCCCGCGCCGGCAAGCTTGACCCGGTCATCGGCCGTACCGATGAGATCCGTCGTACCATTCAGGTCCTGTCCCGCCGCACCAAGAACAACCCCGTGCTCATCGGCGAGCCGGGCGTCGGCAAAACTGCTATCGTCGAGGGCATCGCCCAGCGTATCGTGGCCGGCGACGTGCCGAGTACGCTGCGCGACCGCGACCTTATCGAGCTCGACATGAGCGCGCTGGTCGCCGGCGCTAAGTACCGCGGCGAGTTCGAGGACCGCTTGAAGGCCGTACTCAAAGAAGTGCAAAAATCCGAGGGCAAGGTCATCCTGTTCATCGATGAGCTCCACACCATCGTGGGTGCGGGTGCTACCGAGGGCTCCATGGACGCCGGCAACATCCTCAAGCCGGCGCTCGCCCGTGGCGACCTGCATGCAATCGGCGCGACCACGCTCGACGAATACCGCAAGTACATCGAGAAGGACGCGGCGCTCGCCCGTCGTTTCCAGACCGTGA
>CABSNH010000181.1 GCA_902478985.1 uncultured Collinsella sp. | reverse complement strand
CGCGACTTTGTACTGGTGCCGCTCGAGGACCTGATGCACGACCCGGCGCGGTTCTTCCGCTACAACGGTGTCGAGGTCAAGGAGCCCGAGGACCGCGTGGGCCATATCGTGGGCGAATTGGGGCGCATGTAAATGATTGAGATGAATGCTGTAGCCGTCGGTACCGAGCTTGACGCTGCGCGCGACGCGGGCCGCGAGGGTGCGTCCGCGGGCTGGTGCGCTTGGAGTGCGGGCGAGGCGTCGTTGACGTTTTCGCTGGTCGTGCGCCCGGACGTGAACATGCATGCCTTCCACGGCCTGCCGTTTGTGGCGGCGATGGGTATGATGGACGCGCTCGTGGGCACGGCGTCGACGCCGGGCCTGGGCCTTGCCGGCAAGGTGGGCATCCAGTGGCCGAGCAATATCGTGTGCGGCGCGCCCGCGTTCGAGACGTCGTTCGCGCGCGTCGCCGTCAACGGCGGCGCCGGTGCTGCGGGCATGTTCGGTGCCGTGACGGTGGATATTGAACGTTCGGCGCTGAGCGAGCTCGGTGTGGATGCGGCCGACGAAGCGCTGGTCGAGGAGTTGGCTGCCGCCGTGCTGACCCGTGTGGACGCCTGGGCGGCTGTTGCCAACACGCCGCAGGGCGCTGCCGGTCCGCTGGCCCCCGTGTTGGGCGAGTACTTCGACATGGTGCCGCTGCTGGGTCGCCAAGTTGCGGCGGTGTCGCCCAACGGCCTGCCGCTTGCGGTCGGCGTGTTTGCGGGCCTGGACATCTGGGGCCGCGCGACTATCAAGACCGATGCCGGCGAGCAGGAGTTTCCGCCCGAGGCCGTACGGATTCGCGGGTTGTGACGCGAGGCACCAGCGCTCAAAGATAGCGATGACAGCAAAGTCCTCTTCGGCTTGCACGGGGAGGACTTTTGCGTGACCCGAGAGAATAGCCGCGTCGATCCTATTCCTCAAAACTGAAAAATTTTCGTTTTTGAGGAATAGGATTAAGCCAGCTCGGCCTTTCGCGAGGTATATTCGTTACAGAGCCTATTCCTCAAAACTGAAAAATTTTCGTTTTTGAGGAATAGCGATAAAAGACCGCGAGGGGGTCCCAATGAAACTCATCGATAGAACGTCATATATGGACACGTTGACGAGCCTTATTGGCGTGCCGGATATCAAGGTCATCACGGGCATCCGGCGTAGCGGTAAATCAAAATTGCTCGAGGCCCTCCGCGATTACGTGGAGGCAAATCTGTCCAATTCGAATGTCATCCATATCAACTACAACCTCGATGAGTTCGAGAACCTGCTCGAGTATCACGCGTTGCTCGCCTATGTAAAAGATCATCGAGTGCTCGGCAAGCAAAACTTTCTGCTTATCGATGAAGTTCAGATGTGCGACGGTTTTGAGCGTGCGATCAACAGCCTTCATGCATCCGAGCAGTACGACATCTTCATCACCGGATCGAATGCCTTTTTGCTGTCGAGCGATCTGTCGACGCTCTTTACGGGGCGCACCTTCGAGATCGAGGTTTTCCCATTCTCGTTTGAGGAGTATCGTCTCTATGGCGATGAGGGCGAGGTCGACCGCGACTTCGATGAGTACGCGAGAACCGGCGGTATGTCCGGCTCTTACCCTTATCCACTGCAGGAGCAGCGCTATCAATATCTCTCCAACGTCTTTAAGACGCTCATCGTGAGGGATATCGTGCAGCGGCATAACGTGAGAAACGAATCGGCGCTGCTGCGCATTGCCGATTACATGATGGACAACGTTTCCAACATTACGTCGGCACGCAACATTACTGATGCATTAAATGCGGATGGGCTAAAGATTACGAACAAGACGGTCGGCACGTACATGGGGTACCTGTGCGATGCGTTTGCCTTCTATAAAGTTCGTCGGTACGACATACGCGGCAAAAAATACCTTAAGAGCGGCGAGAAGTACTATCTGGCGGACCATGCGTTTAAATATGCGCTTCTTGGTACACGTGATATGGACTGGGGCCGCGTATACGAGAACATGGTGGCAATCGAGCTGCTGCGCCGCGGATACGAGGTATACGTCGGTGTACTCTATAAAAAGGAAATAGACTTTGTAGCAATCAAGCGGAGCGAGAAACTCTACATTCAGGTGAGCGACGACATCAGCTCGGATAAGACATTTGAACGCGAGATTTCGCCACTGCTGAGCATTGGCGATGCGTATCCCAAGATGATTCTCGCCCGCACGCATCATGAGGCCACGGACCGCGATGGGGTGCAGATCGTGGACCTGGCGAGGTGGCTGTGCGGCGAGGCGTAGCAGAAAGTCCTATTCCTCAAAATTGAAAAATTTTCGTTTTTGAGGAATAGGACCGATGCGTTGCCTAGTTCGCCGCTCGTGCTCGACTTAAGCCCCGCCTTACCCCAGCTCCTGCGTGCGGCGGTAGATTTCGCAGATGCCCTTGATGGTGAGCTGTCCATCGACCACGTCGAAGGCGTCGGTCGAATCGGCGACGATGCCGGCGAGACCGCCCGTGGCGATAACGGTGGCGTCCTCGCGGCCCAGCTCGCGCTTCATGCGCGCGACCAGGCCCTCGGCCATGGCGGCGGCGCCCATCACGGCGCCGACCTTGATGCACTCCTCGGTATCGCGGCCGATGGCGTGCTCCGGCGCCTCGAGCGGAACGCTGGCGAGCTTGGCGGCACGGGCGGCAAGCGCGTCCATGGAGATGCGGATGCCCGGCGCGATCGCTCCGCCAATGTAATAACCGTCCTCATCGATGACGTCGATATTGGTCGCGGTGCCAAAGTCCACCACGATTGCCGGCGCGCCGTAGAAAGTTTCGGCCGCAACGGCGTTGGCGACGCGGTCGGCGCCCACAGCCTGGGGGCGCGCCGCACGCAGCTTGGTCACGGCGGCCGTCTGCGGCCCAATGACGATGGCGTCCGCGGCAATGCGGTCGGCTACGGCGTGCCATTCGCGCGAGAGCTGCGGCACCACGCCGGCAAAGGCGATCGCGTCGACCGCGTCGAGCGAAAGGCCGTACATCTTAAAGAAACCCATCAGGCGCACATGGATCTCGTCGGCGGTATAGGAGCGGTCGGTGGGCATGCGCCACGACTGCACCAGCTCGTCTCCGTCAAACAGGCCCATGGCCGTCTGCGTGTTTCCCATATCGATAGCGAGCAGCATGTCTACTCC
>CABSNH010000180.1 GCA_902478985.1 uncultured Collinsella sp. | reverse complement strand
CTGCCTGTCTCGTGGGCTCGGAGATGTGTATAAGAGACAGTTGCTGCCCTGATAGCAATCGTGGTTATTCTCGCCCTCGCATCTGCCGGCATGCTTTAGCCGACAGTAAAACCCAAGTCAGCAAATAGACCCATTTGCAAAAAGCGGTGGCAGGCGCAACTCTCAATAAAGCCGCGCCCGCCACCGCCGCCATGCATCGCACGCTGACAATACGAGGTACTAGGAAATCAAAAGATCAAAGGAATCCGTGATGCGCGTTCCCATGGTAACGGCGCCGTCTCCCGATTCGACTGTGGTATTCAGGTAGTACTTGCCATTTTTCTTTTTAGGTACACCCGTAACCGTAAGGTCGCAGTCCTCCTCCTCGACGGGAAGCGAGAACTCAAAGCCCTTATTCCTGACAAACGTACCAGTGACGTCCGTGTAGGTGCGATAGTCGTCACCATCGGATTGGGCGACGGTTTTTTCGGCGTTGTAGGTATCGTGGGCATGCAGCGTGGCCGAGATGTCTGCAACCACTTCGCCGGAATCGCTGATGCTCTTAAAAAAGATCACAAGGTCGTTTTTGCTCGCACCGTAGCAAGTATGGCCCCAAGAGTTGCCCGTCTCCTTAAGTGCTCCGCGCCACGTGGTGTTGGCAAAGCTCGTGGGCTTATCGATGTTGAGCTTCGCTATGCTACCAGAGGTCGTGGTGGTCGACGAGGTCGCATTGCCCGTCGTGGAGGAGTCCTCGGCATCGGAGCTGGCGTCCTCGCCGTTCTTGCTTGCGGTCTTGAGCTCCGCCTTAGCATCCTTAAGGTCAGACTTTGTCTGATCGAGCTCGTCTTGCGTTTTTGTGAGTTCGTCCTTGGAAGATTCAAGCTGCTTCTTGAGCTTTTGAATCTGCTCCGTATTTTGCGGATGGGCCAAACCGTATGAGTAGCCCGCCCAGCCGGTTCCCGCGCACAAGGCGGCAACGACAATAACGCCGGCGGCGATGGCGGGCGCATACGACTTGCCCAGGCGTTTGCGTGCTAACTTGTACTCGGCCTTGGCCGTCTTGAGGCTCTCGCGGTCCTGCGCGAGCTGCTCTTCCTCACTGAGCGGCGTAGAACCAAAATCGGCATGGCAAGCAGGCTCAGTTTCCACGTCCTCGATCGTAGTGCCAAAGTCTGACAAGGGATCGACTACACGCGTGGCGTCCGAATCGGATTCGGGCACAGCGGGCTCAGACGCGTCGGGTGCCGCCACCGGCTGCTCGTCTGCTTTCGAGGCAGCATCCGCCTTAGGCAACTCCACCGTTGCCGCCGTAGCGGCCTCGCCGTCGCGCCAAGAAAAGGCAGGGCTCTGTGACACGGTCTGGGGCGTAGTATAGGGATCTTCGGGAACGGGCGCAGTCGATGAGGGCGCGGCAAGAGGCGATCCACACTCAGAGCAAAAACTAGCGTCATCGGGCAACAATGCACCGCAATAAGGGCATTCCATAGGGCACGACCTCTCAAAATGTGTCGTTTGCAGCCATCCTGCAACTTGGCGTATATGCCCTATAATGTCTCAATAGTTATGCAAAGCGTTGCGCAACATTTTTCGAGTCGGTACGCTTTGAGCGTAGCCATTTCCTATCATGTTTGCAGTACGTCATTAAAGTTATCTGGGGAGGCTGCCATGGCGGCGGAAACACCGTGCTCGGTCCTCTACAACGACATCCGATCGTTCGGCGGTCTCAAGCATCTCGAGATTGCGCGAATGCTCATCAACGGCAATTCGTATGCAGGCAGCACCCTGCTCGACAAATGTTCTACCAACCGCTCGTACCTCACTCGCTACATCGTCCACCGCGAGCCCGATCAGTGTGCGCCAGGTATCTACAATGACCTTACCGTCTCCACGCTTAACCTTGCCGCCGCCATTAGCAACAAGCTCGGTGGAGGCGATCGCGCCTATCAGGAAATATCCGAGCATTACAGCGGCCCGGCGGCCCAAGGCATGATGTCGGTTCTCGCCGATTATGACCTCGATGACCGCCTCTACGCCAATGCCTTGGGGCGTATCAACAGCTCCGATGACCACAGCCCCCGCGAAAAAAGCACGCTCTTCTTGATGCTCTTTGTGGCGACGGGCGCACTTGCCGATCCCGTTCAAGGCGTGGCCACCGTCGAGCGCTTTTGCGACAGCAAGACGGGCGGGCACTTCGGCACCACCGAAACTAAGGTCGGACGTGACTTTATGGGCAGCCTGGAGCAGCCGCGCGCCGTCGCCCCCAACCTCGGTCTGCTCAGGACACATGCCGACAACTGCGTCGACATGCAGATCCATCCCCTCACACGCGATCCGCGCGGCACCGTGATTGGTTCTTTGCCCAAAACCTCGCCCAGCATCACCGATGTGGGCGCCGACGCATCGCGCGAACATCTTCGCATTTGGCTTGAGGGTGAGCACTGGTACGCCCAGGGCCTTGGATCGACCAACGGCACGGTGCTCGAATCGGGCGCAGGCGACGGCGATATCGTAATCGAGCCGCCCCGCGACCAACGAGAGCCCGGCAAAGTCTATCCCCCCGTGGAAATCGAAAACAGCGACAGACTTCACTTGGGTCTCTATACAACGTTTCTCGTTATTGTGGACTAGCGCGTAGAGACGTGGGAAACAGGTGTCACTCGTCTTATATCATTTACGTTGCGCGCTGCACTATAAATAGCAATACGAGTCAGCTTATCGGCGAACACGTCTATCATGGGCTTTAATCGATAATCGCGTTCTCGGCGTGAGCACGCGGCCCCACCAAATGAAGGAACGTCTTGGATACCACCAACACCGCCCCTGGCAACAAACTCATCCGTCTCGACACGTTCGACACCGCCGTGGCGGTCGACCCCAGCGCCGAGGACGACGCCACGCGACGGTTTATGACGCTTATTCTTCAGACGGCATACCGCGACGGCGGCAATATCGGACACGTGCTTCGCGCGACCAACACAAGCGGCGAGGTCTTTGCCGTCAAGCTGCTCAAGGACAACGCCATCCTTTCCGGCCAAGCCCCCGATCGCTCCGCCGAGCAAGCGGCTGCGCACCTGGCCAACACCGCTGCGCTGTTCGAGGAGTACCGTCATCTGTGCACCGTCTCGCACCTGCGCGGATTTCCGCGCGTCTATGGCTATGGATCGTGCGAGGACGACCCGCTCATCCTCATGGAGTGGGTCGAGGGCACCTCGCTCAAGCAGGCGCTGCCCTTGC
>CABSNH010000179.1 GCA_902478985.1 uncultured Collinsella sp. | reverse complement strand
ATGTCATGCGGACTCCAAACCAGACCTGATGGTCCAACTTTTTGTCCGCAGTCCCGTTACCAGGGTGTTCTGGCTGTTGAAGACTCGATGGCTTCGTGGCGTTTGAGCTCGCGGCGCATGGTTTGTGAGTTGAGCCAAGCTGCTTGCCAGCCGCGGATGGGGTAGTGCGTCTGGTCGAGCTCAAACTGCGTATAGCCGCAGGCGTTGATGATCGTCGTTCCACACACATGCTGACGCTCGCGCTGAAAATCGCAACCGTAGCTTTGGTGCACATGCCCGTGCACCATGTAGTCGGGATTCCAGGACTCGAGCGCTGTGTTAAAGCATTCGAATCCTCGATGTGGCAGATCGTCCAGATCGCCCACGCCGGCGGCGGGCGCATGGGTGAGCAATATGTCGCAGCCGCCGACCATCTTCACTTTGCGGGACAGCTTTCGCACGCGCTTGGCCATCTCGCGCTCGGTGTACATGTTGGCGCCATCTCGGTAGCGCATGGAGCCGCCAAGCCCCGCAATGCGGACGCCGCGATACACGTACACGGTGTCTTCGACACAGATACAGCCGCCCGGTGCATGACGTGCGTAGCGATCATCGTGATTGCCGCGTACGTAGATGAGCGGTTTGTTGATGACCGTGACCAAAAACTCAAGATAGTCCGGGTCCAGATCGCCAGCGGACAAAATCAGGTCGACACCCTCAAAGCGTTCTTTGCGAAAGCACTCCCAAAGGCATCGTTCTTCGGTATCGGCTATGGCAAGGATTTTCATAGGGCGCGGACCTTCGGCTCATCGTCGGGCTGCGGAATGGTGCCCACCACGTTGTCTGCCAGCCAGTCCATCTCGACGATTTGCGTGCTCGGCAGTGGGGGAAAGCCTTCGATCTGCACCACGCCGTCTTGGCTATGGAGCTCGCCGCCAAATGGATTGATGGAGCCCTCGACAATGCCATTGCGCAGTAGCTGAACGAGCTTGCGCGTCTGATAGGGCAGGCCTGGAGCGTAGCGAATATCGATAACGCCCGAACTCATGCCATACCAGTAGTTGACGGCGCGAACCTGGCTGTCGTCACTGGTCTCATCCCAGGTACCATGCAGCAGGCTTCGCACGATAAGCTCGTAGTAACGGCCCCAGTTCCATACCGGCATGGCAATGCCGGCAACCTTGCCATCGACCAAGCGGTGGAGTCCGTAGGCTGTGGGGTCTTCGAGCGGCTTTGACATGTCGGCGCCGGACATGACGCTTACACCTTCGCGGCGCATGGCGTCGGCAAGGCCTCCGGCGGGCACATCGCCCCAGGTCAGGATAATTTGCGCGCGGGGGTCGAGCAGCGAGGCGCCAATCGCAAAGGCGTTGATCTCGCTGAGTGCGCCCGAGGCGAAGACCGACGCGTGGTAACCGATGCGGTGGTTGTCCGCCATGCTGGCCGCAAGGGCGCCCAGCAGAAACTTTGCCTCGTACATCTTTCCAAAATACGAACGCACGCTTTGATGGGGAAGGCCGATAGAGCAGTTGAGGAACCGCACCTGGGGATACTCAACTGCTGCCCTGAGCGCGTATTCCATCAGGCGATGCGAGGTCGAGAAGATGACGCTGTCTCCATGTTTGACAGCCGTTTCCACGGCGGCGTAGAACACGTCTGGATCGTGGCAGTCCTCGAACGCCTCGGTGCGCACGATGCCGCCAAAGTGCTCGTCAAGATACTGACGCCCTTGGTCGTGCAGACTGTCCCAGCTCGACGTCGCACAGGGGAACTCATGGATAAAGGCGATGCGCAGGGGATTGGCCGCCGAATAGACGGTCTTGCCCATAAAGAAGTTGAGCACGCCGGAGGTGGACTGGGCGGGTGACTCTTCCTCATCGACGCTCGGTGCTTCGACAAGATCGACCTTGTCCTCGTTATTTTTGCCGGCAATGACCAGCTCACGCCAAATCTTACACAGGCGTTTTACGACGATATCCGTCGGCGTATCCAGCAGGCGGTCCTGGTTGTACACATTGAGGTAGACGAGCATAGCGTCGGCGGGCGTAATGTCCAGGTGGTCGCCGCCCGCGCGAAGGTAGGCGCGCTTAAAGAGCAGGAAGGTGTGGCGCAGGTAGTCGACCTTTTTCTGCGGCCATTTTTCGATAAGGTCCTGACCGAGCATCTTGGCGAGCGTCTCGTAGCTTCCCTCGCGCGAGAACTCGATCTCGTATAGGGGGCAAACGCGCCAAAACGCGCAGAACTCACCGTACAGGCGGCTTTCGACGGAATCCCATGTGCCGGGGTAGAGACGGGTGACCTTGGCCGAAACCGTCGGGGCGTCCAGGAATTTGAGGACACTGACGCGCTTGTTGCCCTCTTGGACGTAAAACCGATGCATGAACTCGGTGACGATGACGGGATCGCGATAGCCCTCGGTCACCTGGATGTCGTAGAGGTTGGACCACTTGCGGGCGAACTCCGTGCTAAACGGCAGCAAGGGCATAAAGTTGCATGAAAAGGCCGACTGACGGCCCTTGGTAACCGTACCGACGACCATTTCGAGTGGAATGTCTCTCAGGCCGACATTCTCTCGCTGGCCTAAGGGGAGCTGGGCAACCAAGCTATCGAGGTCCGTGAGATACGGATGCTCGCTTTGACTAATGGCGCGTCGACGTCCTTGCTCGCCGCGCTTGCGTGCTTGACGATAGGCCTCTTCCATAGTTTTGCTCCCTTAGTCGTTTAAACAACTATATGAACCATGGTATCACGAATGAAAACCACCACAAAGGTGCCTGTCCCCTTTGTGGTGGTTTAGGCGATGATGGGGGCGATGGCGCGGATGCAGGCGTCGGCCGCCGTAAAGGTGGTGCTGTCGTCGCTGACGATAAAGATGATTTTGCCCTTAATGCCAAAGTCGCCGATCTCGCTAAAGAGCACGTAGGGTTCCTTGTCAAAGCCTGAGATGGGTGAGACGGCCGTTTTGGTGGCGCTGACGAGCTCGTCTGCTAGCACATCGAGCGATGCCCATTTGGAGGGGTCTTTGACCGCGACGGGGACGGCCACGCGCCCAAAGGGCATCAAATGCACGAGTGTGTTCTTGGAAATGTTGGAGTTGGGGACGATGACGGTCTGCCCGCAGGCATCTTCGATGGTCGTGTGGCGCCAAGTGATGTCCTGGACCACGCCCGACACGCCGCCGACCTCGATATTGTCGCCGGGCTTGATAATGCCCATAAAGGTCACCTGCATGCCGCCGATA
>CABSNH010000178.1 GCA_902478985.1 uncultured Collinsella sp. | reverse complement strand
ATGTGGGAGCGCCATTGCTTTTTTGTAGGGCTGCTGGAGGATGCGGGCGTAGCGCCCGAGGTTGCCTTGCAAGAGGGGTGTCACATGGAGCATTGCCTGAGCGAGGGAAGCTTCGAGAAGCTGAGGGCGATGTTGGGACGGGAAGATGTAGCGGGGTCAACAACAGAAGCCTAACTGACCCACAGTAGCGCGGAGTTCACGCAAAGCGCGAACCAGCGATCGGGACCAGCGGCCCTTTCGGCCAAGTCTATTTCAGCAAAGGAACCCCGCCAGCAAGCGATGCCCAAGAACCATCAGCAACGTTACCGCAGGCCGGGGCCGGGCTTGGTTTTGAAAACACTCCGCAGACCAGAAGTGCCCCCGTTCGTAGCTCCGAAGGAGCAGAACGGGGGCACTTCATTGGTCGAGGACGTTTTCAAAACCAAGCCCGGCCCCGGCCGGAGGGACCACGAATGCTACAGATTCTTGACACCCATCGCGCGCATGGCGTTCAGGATGGCGATGATCGCCACACCCACGTCGCCAAAGACGGCAAGCCACATGTTGGCGATGCCGAGTGCTGCGAGCACCAGGATTAGCAACTTAATGCCCAGCGCAAAGATGATGTTCTGCCAAACAATCGTCATGGTCTTGCGCGCCACGCGGATCGCGCGGGAGATGTTGGAAGGCTTGTCGTCCATCAGCACCACGTCTGCCGCCTCGATTGCGGCGTCGGAACCCATGGCGCCCATGGCAATGCCAACGTCTGCGCGGGTGAGCACGGGCGCATCGTTGATGCCGTCACCCACAAAGGCGAGCTTGCCCTTGCCCGATTCGACCGCCAGCAGTGCCTCGACGCGCTTGACCTTATCGCTCGGCAGCAGCTGCGCGTGGAACTCGTCGAGCCCCAGCTGCTTGGCCACGGCGGCTGCCACTTCCTCGCGGTCGCCCGTGAGCATGACGGTGCGCTTGACGCCGGCGGTGTGAAGGTCACGGATCGTCTGTTCTGCATCGGCCTTGACGGTGTCGGCAATTACAATGTGGCCGGCGTACGTGTCATCGACCAGTACATGGAGGATCGTGCCGACGACCTCGCAATTGGGGGCGTCGATGCCGGCCGCAGCAAGCATCTTGGCATTGCCGACGACGACGCGCTTGCCGTCGATGGTTGCCGTGAAACCGTGACCCGCGACATTGGCGGAGTCGCTCACGCGATTCTGGTCAAGCTCACCCTGGTAGGCGGCACGTATGGACCGTGCGATGGGGTGATCGGAAAACGACTCGGCGAGGGCCGCGACTTCGAGCAGCGACTGCTCGGTATAGCCGGCCTCAGGGTGTACCGCCACGACCGAAAACGTGCCGTTGGTGAGCGTACCGGTCTTGTCAAAGATGACGGTGTCCACATCGGCGAGCGTCTCGAGGTAGTTGGAGCCCTTGATGAGGACGCCCAGCTTGGATGCGCCGCCGATGCCGCCAAAGAAGCTGAGCGGGACGCTGATCACGAGCGCGCACGGGCAGCTGACGACCAGGAAGGTCAGGCCGCGCAAGATCCAGTCGGACCAGGCGCCGGTGACCAGGCCGCCGCCGAGCGCGAGTACCGCGGCCGCGCCGGTGACGGCGGGCGTGTAGACGCGGGCGAAGCGCGTGATGAAGTTCTCGGTACGCGCCTTCTTTTCGCTGGCGTTTTCTACGAGCTCCAGGACGCGCGCGACGGTGGATTCGCCAAATGGCTTGGTGGTGCGCACGTGGACGAGGCCCGTCATGTTGATGCAGCCGCTGATGATATCGTCTCCGGTTTTGGCCGGGCGGGGGACCGACTCGCCGGTAAGGGCGGCGGTATCGAGCTGTGTCTCGCCTTCGACGATGACGCCGTCGATGGGCACGCGCTCGCCAGGCTTGACGACGATGACAGTGCCGACGGCGATGTCATCGGGGAAGACCTGCTCGAGTGTGCCGTCGGGTTGCTCGACGTTGGCGTAATCGGGCGCGATGTCCATCATGGCACTGATCGATTTGCGGCTCTTGCCCACGGCGTAGGCCTGGAACAGCTCGCCGACCTGATAGAACAGCATGACAGCGGCGCCTTCGGCCATGTGCGGATCGGTGTCGGGGAAGAGCACCATGGCAAACGCGCCGATGGTCGCGACCGCCATGAGGAAGCTTTCGTCGAAGGCCTTGCCGCGGCGGATGTTGTTGAATGCCTTTTGCAGTACGTCGTAGCCGGCAATTAGGAACGGCACCAGGAACAGCACGAAGCTGGCATAGACGTCACCCGGGGTGCCGAATGCGGCGGTAAGGGTACCGAGCTCGTCGAGGGCGTACACCACCGCAAATATGCCTAGCGCTACCAGGATACGGTTGCGCTTATGCTCAAGGGACTCTTTTTTCTTGCGCTTCTTCTTTTTCTTTTTGGGATCGGCGGCTGCCATGATTCAAACCTCCCATTTGAATGTATGAACACTCGCTCATATAATTTCGCGAGCAAAGGCCGCGGCAAGCGCGACCTTGCAGGTTGGCGTAACCTGGGCTAGAGAATGATCTCGCAGTCCGGCTCGGCGTCGGCGGTAAACTCCACGACGCGGTCGAGGACCTCGTCGAACTCGGCGTCATCGGCCTCGAGCGTTAACTTCTGGGTCATAAAGTTGACCGAAACGGACTTGACGCCATCGAGCTTGGCCAGCTCGTCCTGAAGCTTACGCGCGCAGTTGGCGCAGTCGATCTCGTCGAGCTTGAACTGCTTTTTCATGGTGGGTTCCTTTCCCCGTTTTTGCGGCTTGGGTGCAGGCCGCGCTGGTACCGTGGTTGGTCGCTATTCGCAGATGTGGCTCATGCCTTGGTTGAGCATGGTGTAGACATGGTCGTCGGCAAGCGAGTAGAGGATATTGCGCCCGTCGCGCCGGAATTTAACCAGGTGCGACTGCTTGAGCGTGCGCAGCTGGTGTGACACCGCAGACTGCGAGGTCTCGGTTGCCTCGGCGATGTCTGCCACGCAGAGCTCGCGGCCCATGAGGGCGTAGAGGATCTTGATGCGCGTGGTGTCGCTAAAGACCTTGAACAGGTCGGCAAGGTCGTACAGCAGCTCCTCGTCGGGAAGGTCCTCGGGCGAGCAGGTGGTGGGGACGTCGGGCACGATGGTGGTGTCGATGCCGGACTTTATTTCATCAGCGGGATCGCTCATCGCAATATCCTTTCATATGAACATGCGCCTGTCTCTTATACACATCTCCGAGCCCACGAGACAGGCAGAAATCTCG
>CABSNH010000177.1 GCA_902478985.1 uncultured Collinsella sp. | reverse complement strand
CTACACCCTAGAGTTCGTCGGCAGCGTCAGATGTGTATAAGAGACAGACCATGCGGTCCTTGATGCCCTCGACAAGTTTGCTCATCTGTCTCTCCTCTTAGTTGTTGGACTCGACGGTTGCGGCGGTGTCGGCCGCGTCCTCGAGCTGCAGGTTCAATAGCTTCATGCCGTATTCCGGCACGTTGATATCGATGGGTTGGCCATACAGGTCGCCGGGGCGCACAAAGGCGATAACCGTCATAATGCGCGCCATGGTCTCGGGCGATTCAGAAAGGTCACGCTCAAACCAACGCTGGATCATGCCGACCTCGGCACTCACGACATAGGTGACGTAGTAGTCAAAGAAGGTGCCCAGCGCCAAGCCCAAAATGCCCGTCTGTGCGCGCGGCACCACGGCCTCGCGTGCGGTATCGATGATCTTTTTAATAAAGGCGGGGTCGCCGCCCGGACCCAGCAGTGATCCGATCAAATCGCGGTTGGCCGCAAGGTAGCGCAGCAACTCAACCGAACCGGGCGCCGGCTCGAGCTCATCGATGTTGTGATAGAGATCGGGCAGTTGAGCTGCGGTGATGAGCTCAATGCGCTCACGAATCTCGGCCAGCAAGCCGTCCTCGATTTGATTGATAAAGTCGGGAATATCGCGGTAGTGCGAATAGAACGTGCGGCGCGTAAGGCCAGCGCGCTCGGTGAGCGACGCGACATTAATGCGCGAAAGGTCGCCGCTTTCGGCAAGTTCGCTGGCAAGTGCCTGGCGAAGGGCACGCTGTGAGCGAAGGGACCGGCGATCGCATTTCTCGAGCTGGGACAAGCGTCCTCCTTGTTACTCAGCCTGTGCGCTATTGCACAGTGCGAGTATTATTGCACACCGTGTGCATCAACACGTAAAGGCAATATTTGGGATGTGACAAAGGGGCTGCCCCTTTGTCACATCCATTCTCTCCTGGTCCCGTTAATGGGACCGACGGCCTCCACACCTGTTGCATCATGCCGGTAACAATCGATAAGGAGGCCGACATGAACAATCAGGCAAGCGATGGTATCACCGATGCCGGCAAAGACCTCGTCCTCAGCTGCATCAAAAGCCAAGAGTTGCGAGACCACATGCGCAAATACTTATACTGGCCGGCGCCAATCATCGCCGGCTCACTTAAGACGCTTGACGAAAAACGTGCCATGCTCGAGCAGCTCCGCATGGAGGTTTCGCCGGAGCTGTTCGAAGATATCGACTCCCATCTCGCCCAGCTCAACAGCGCGCTCGATATGCTCTACAACGTCGAGCGCGACCGCGGAATCCTCCTACTGTACGTCATGCTCTACAACGAGGAGGAGCGCGACGTCGATGCCCTTGACGGCCCCTTCCCCACCGCATCCTGGGAAGCCGCGCAAACGCTCATGAAGCACTACATCGAAGAGTATCCTGACGACGACTGGTCCGAATCGTACTGGAAGATCAATCTCTACACCTCGGAAGACCTGCACGAGCACCAAACGGCGCAGCCCTCCCTGGCGTTTGCGGCAACTAGGGACGGCGAGCTTATATTCCTCCGTGATCTGCGCAATCACCGCACTCGCAAATCGCATGTCGAAAGCGTCTGGCGAAACGATAGCAGGCGGTTCTGCGACAGCAACGAACCCATCTATACGCCGTGGGTCCCAGGCGACATCCTCAAAATCGACGGTCGCCCCTTCGATCACGGGCCTCGCTTTGCCATTGTGCTCGAAAACGACTACGAGCACACGCTCCGAGGGCAGATCTGGTGCGCAGGACCCAGTAGAGATCATGGCGTTAAGGAAGGTTCGCTTTCATCCGGCACCTTCAGCGACAGTCTCCTGGACCCCTTCATCCCCTCTGCCCTCTACACCGCCGAGCGCTACACCGGCGACCTGCCGGACGACTGTGCTTTTATGCTCGAGCTTTCGCAGAAGCTGCACCACGAACCCGACTACGGCAAGCAATGGGCCGAGGGCTCGGTCGGGCACGATTGCCTGCAGCCGCACCGCAAGCCTACCAGCCAAAGTGAGTTGGATATTCGTCCGGACATCTTTGAGTTTTTGGACTCGCGCAGCATTAAGGAGCATCTTCAACGAATCAACTACGAGCTCACCACGCCCGTAGCGGCTTTTATCGTCGACCGCTCGCATAAAGCGACATTGCAGCAAAAGCTCGAAGGATGGCAAAAGATCATCGATAATATGCCCAATTGCACCATGAGCCGCAGAAACGACACGGTCAACATCCCGGACTTTCATGCCTTTCTGCACAATGTCATCAGGCAGGAGCAACGAAAGCTCGCACACTTTATAAGGACGGACGGCAAGAGTCTGTATTTCTTTGAGGACTACTCGTGGGACCGGCGTGACCGATGCGACCTTCTTTACGGCCCGTACAGCAGTTATCAAAAGTGCTTCGATGCCATCTGGAAAGAGCTCGACGGTGACGATCCCAAAGCCATCAGGATCACTCGTCGTCCCATCGACCCAGGCGAAGACCACTATGCCGACGACATGGTCTTACTCAATGCGAACGGCGAAGTAATGTCTTGCGATTACCGCAACAAAAGCGAGTGGGACGAGGCGGGCACCGCCAGCGATTTCGAGGACATGTGGTTTGACATCCCAACGCCCTTCCATGCCGGAGACATCGTCTGCAACCTCCAACGCCCCGACGAGCCGATGGTGCTGTTTGACCTGCAAACCTGGGGATCCGAACGAGCCGACAAAGAGCTGGCCTCCTCCGTCTACAAAGAGCGCCTCGTTCAAAAGGCCGACAAGCTATTGCGCTGGCACCGATATGACGGCGACACCAGCGACATGTACGCTTACGGATGCCAGGTCTCTTCCGCCTTGCATTTCCCCTTCTACATTGGGGAGCCTGAGGGCTTTCTTTTGGATATCGACTATTACCGCGCGCCACTCAAGTCGGAGGAACGAATCCTCTACGGCGTCAGGGCGTATGTCAGAGGTGACCTGGCGGTTGATTCGCTCGCCGCGATGGCCAGCGCATACGAGTTACAAGCACTGGCGGAGAAAAAGGCACGCGGCTTCGAGGATGCAGACAACTGGCTCAAGGACCGCTACCCGGAGCTGTTCGATACGACGGCCGATCCCTTCTTAGAGGGAGGTTGCGCCAGTTACGCTTAGTTTTTGAAACGCCACTACCGATTGTCCATTCAGTATGCGCACATCCATGTACCAGTGCATTTCCAAAAGTATGTTTGACGCGAGATTCATATCAGACC
>CABSNH010000176.1 GCA_902478985.1 uncultured Collinsella sp. | reverse complement strand
TGCCCGAACCGTTGCCCGAGCCGGAGACGGAGACGTCCGGGTTGGCATCCATGAACTTCTCGGCAGCGGCCTCGACGAGAGCCTGGAACGAGGAGGCGCCGTCGTAGGTCACCTCGCCGGCGACGGACTCGGCAGCGGCAGCGGCGCTGCCCTTGTCGGCAGCGTTGGAAGCGCCTGCGCCGCCGCAGCCAACGAGGCCGAGGCCCACAAAGCTGGCAAGACCACCAGCGAGGCCGAGGAACTGACGACGAGAATAAGCCTGATCGAGCATGATCTTCCTTTCATACATGCGACTCGCGGGCACCCCGCCCGCTTTGCTGTTTGGAAAGATACGGCCCCGACCGGGCGGCGCCCGCGCCAACTGCGGTTTCTTACGGGCATTTGATAGACCCTTACCGCAAGCGCGGCTCGGCTTTACAAACGAATAACAAACCCGCCACCAAGCATGACCCACCTTTTACACCGATAAAAAGCAGTTGCGGTGAAATAGTTCCTGTTTGGCTGTCAGGCAGCCGATTCTAGGAACTATTCCACCGCAACTTAGATTGGTAAAACCGCGTAACCTTAAAGCTCCAGCTCGTTCAAGCGGAGAATCGCAACAATATAAATCTTGAGCGCCTGCTTGAGCTGTTCCTCGTTGGCGCACTCGTTGGGGCCGTGCATCTGGCCGCCCCATGCGGGCAGCTCCAGGCCGGTCTCCTCGGGGCCAAACGAGACGGCGCGGGCAAAGTTGCGCGCGTACGTGCCGCCGCCCATGGCAAAGGGCTCGGCATGCTTGCCCGTGAACTCGTTATAGGTATCAATAAGCGCCCTCACGGCCGGATCGTCGGCAGAGACCGAGAACGGCACCTTGGCACGATCCACGCGATACGTCACGCCAAAACGGCCCACGAGCGGCTCGAGCTGCTCGCAGATGGTATCGGCACTGGTGCTATCGGGGAAGCGCACGTCGATGACCTGCTCGATGTGACCATCCACCACACGGATGACGCCGGGGTTGCAGGTGAGCGGGCCAAACGCGGGGCTCGTCGCATCGATACCCAGGCCGCGGCCATAGGCGTCCGCATGCACAAAGGCCAGAAACTTGACAAACTCGTGCTCGGCAGGCGTCAGTAGGCGCTCGTCACGGGCGCCAAACGCGTCCTCGGCCTCGCGCAGATACGCCACGATGAGGCCGACAGCATTGATCGTTCCCTCGGGCATCGAGGCATGACCGCCAATGCCGTGGGCGAAAATCTGCGCATGCCCGTTATCGAGCGTCGTGATCTCCAGGCGGTCGGCGTTCTCAACGGGTGCCGGAAGCTCATCGGCGGCAATCGCGAGCTCGCAGATAGACTGCGACGGAATGGCGTTGCTCGCCTCGGCACCGCTCCAGGACACAATGCGCCCGCCGTCGATCTTGGGGCTCACAAACGTCGCCCCAAACTGGCCCTTCTCGGCATTACAGACCGGGAACTCGGCATCGGGCGTAAACAGAAAGTCGGGGTTCGCGTAGTTCTCCAGATAATGGTGAACGTCGGACATGCCCACTTCCTCATCGCAGCCCAGCAGCGCACGGAAGGTATAGCGCGGCACAATGCCGTGCTTGAGCAGGTAGGCGCCGGCATAGAGCGACAACACCGCCGGACCCTTGTCGTCGATCACGCCACGGCCGAGCAGCCAGCCCTCGCGGCGCTCCATCGCAAACGGGTCGGTGTTCCAACCGGGGCCAGCGGGCACCACGTCCACATGGCAGATGGTCGCGAGCTGCTTATCGCCGCGGCCCGGAATATCGGCGATGCCCACAAAGCCCTCGTCGTCGCTCGTCTGGTAGCCGAGCTTTTGCGCGATGCCGAGCGCGCAATCGAGTGCGTCACGGACCGGGCGGCCAAACGGCGCGCCGGGCTCCGCATCAGCAGAAACTGCCACGGACGGATAACTCACCAGCTGCTCGATATCGGCGACGACATCCTCCCAGACCTCGTCGACATACTCGGCAACGCTCTGCTCCACCTGATTCATGGACGACCTCCTTAGCAATGAGCGGCGAGCGTGCCCGCCCCTCACATTACGTCATTAGATAGCGAAAAGTTTAGCAAGCTCGGCCACCGAGTGCACCACCGCATCGGCGCCCGCGGCCTCGTGCTCCCCCGGCGCCGCCGCGCCCGAATAGATGCCGATGCACGGCACGCCCATCGCGTGCGCACCCTCCACATCGTTGAAGCGATCGCCGATCATCACGGCCTCGTCCGCGGTCGCACCCAGGGCCGCCAGGGCATCGCGGACCGAATCGGCCTTGGTCTCGCGCCCCTGCGGCGGATTCATGCCAACCACCGCCTCAAACTGAGAAAGCCCGAGCTCACGTACCATATCGATGCACTTTGCCTCCATGCGCGACGTCGCCACGGCCATACGCTTGCCCCGGGCGGCCAACCCATCCAGAAACTCGGGGACCCCGTCGAACACGGGATACTCCTCCGGTCCCAGCTCATCAAAAAAAGCACGGTACTCGTCGGCCACCACAAGCGACTCCTCGCGGGAAAAGCCGTAAAAGTCGTGAAAGCTCTTCCACAGGGGCGGCCCGATCATGCGGCGCAGATCACCCATCTGCGCCTCCGAAAACCCGCGCGCAGCCAGCGTCTTGCACGTCGAGGTCATCACCGCCCGGCCCGTATCTGCCACCGTGCCGTCAAAATCGAACAGCACGACCGGCCGTTTGCCTATCTCCAACGCCTCCATCGGCATTCCTCTTCCCCAGTTGACGATTTCCACACCGACACTTCAAACTGTTGACTATTCAACAATTGAACCTAGTAATGTGGAACGACTCAACTATACTTGTCGCACTTTGCTCTCAGAAGGCGGCGCGCAAGCGCCCCAACGAAAGGTGCAATTATGTCTTTTGCCATCATAACCGACTCCACGTCGGACATCTCCCCCGCCCGCGCCCAAGAGCTCGGCATTTACGTGATTCCGCTGCATGTGATTATCGAGGGCGAGGACCTGCTCGACCAGGTGCAGATTACCGCCGAGGAGTACGTCGCCCGCATGGCCGGCTCCGAGCAGCTGCCGCACACCTCGCAGCCAAGCGCCGGCGAGTTCAAGGCGCTCTTTGACCGCGTGCTCGCCGACGGCCACGACAGCGCCATCTTTATCTCGCTGTGCAGCGAGTGGTCTGCCTGCTACGCCAACGCGTGCCAGGTTGCCGATACCCACGAGCTCGACGTGCGCTGCATCTGTCTCTTATACACATCTCCGAGCCCACGAGACAGGCAGAAATC
>CABSNH010000175.1 GCA_902478985.1 uncultured Collinsella sp. | reverse complement strand
CGCCCTGCGTTGCCGCGCGGCGATTTTCGTAGGTTCGCGCCTTGCGAAAGCCGGCACCTCCCCTTTTTGTCTGCCCGGGTTCATCTGGGGCAGTAACAACGCGAGCCTCACAACAGCGAGGAGTCACCATGAAGGCATTGCTCAACGAGTTCAAGGAATTCATTAATCGCGGCAACGTGATAGACATGGCCGTCGGCGTGATTATCGGCGGCGCATTCACTGCCATCGTGACCTCGCTTACCGATAACATCATTAACCCGCTTATCTCCGTGATTGCCGGCGGCAGCGCCACCGAGATCTCGGGGCTGGTGGTGCCGGGAACCAATATCGACTTTGGAGCGTTCATTGGCGCGTGCATCAACTTTTTAATTGTCGCTGCCATCGTCTTTGCCATCGTCAAGGCGTTTAACAAGGCGCAGGAGATTGGCGATAAGCTGGCCGGCACCACCGCCGAGGAAGCCGCGCCGGCACCCGTCTGCCCGTATTGTCTGGAAGAGGTGCACGAAGGCGCGACCAAGTGCTGCCACTGCGGAAGTGAGCTGCCCAAGGAATAGTCGCGTAGGCGCGGCACTTTCAACCACACGGCAAGCACCCCAGACGCCGCAATCAACTTAATTTGGCCCCGTTTGGGGCCATTTTTCGTTCGAATGACTTGTTGCCGTGAGGCCCGGCTTTCACACCTCGCGCAGCCAATCGAACGCAACACGCGCCGTGCCGTCGGATACATAGACGACGCCGGCACGCTCAAACCCCGCCTTAATACTCGCACCCTGCATGGGCAGGTTGTCCTGATGTGTGTCGATGCGCAGGTGATCGGCACGCTCCTTGGCAAAGGCAAACATCGCAGCCGCGATACCGTGCACGGTGCCGTCGGATGCCACACGGTGCAGCACGGCGTACGGAGTGTCGCTACGCCATTGACCGTCCTCAATTACGTCATAGCACTCGTCCGGGCCCGGTAAAAAGGCAAACGTCGCCACCACGCGGCCGTCGACTTCGCACACATAGCTGCCACCGGCGGCGATATCGGCAGCCAGCTGCTCGGCAGAAGGCGTGCCCTCGGGCCACTGCGTGGCGTTGCCATGCGCGCGCATAAAGGCGCGGGCCGCGTCATAGATAGCCATGACGGCGGGAATGTCGGTATCGAGGGTTTTTCTGATCATCACGCGGCGACCTCACGTTTATTGGTATCACTTTGATTGGGCAATGATACCAGCGTTTGGAGAGGGGCACGAAGCAGATGGGGAGCAAAAAGCGAGCCGCCTGGTCAAAGGCCAAAAGCGAGTTTTTGGGCGCTGCTACCGGCGGCGATATGAGCGACCTGTTTGCACGCGAGGACGAGCGCCGCGACGCCCTGAACGCCGAGCGCGATGAAGCTTGGCGCTACAAGTCGTGCGAACGCAAAAACCGTTACGACACACGCGCCGAGGCCGAGGCCGTTATGGCCGACTGCGAAAACCGCGGGCGGCGTGGTTTGGCCTGCTACAAATGCGAATACTGCGGCGGCTGGCACCTGACGTCGCACCCCTGGAAATAGGCCACGCATCGGCACGGCGCTGGCGGAGTGCCAGCCATCGCACGCAAGCTACGGGCGCGGCGGCACCAAAACATCGTAGCGGACGGCCTTGCCCGCAAGCTGATAGCTCGGCTTAACGCCGGCAAGCAGTGGTCCCTTCGCCGGCCGTTTGATAACGACCTTGCGCGGGAGCACCGCAAGCGCGGCTTCGACCAGCGTCTTCTCATCGGCACACGGCTGTTCCAGATGGTGCAAGAGTTGGAACTTCTTTTTAACCGCCGCGCTCTTGGTGCGCCCGGGAAACATGGGATCCAGATACACCACGTCGGGAGCAGCAAGCTCGCCCTGACCGATCAGCTCAGCTACATGGCGAAGGCCGGCAATACTGTCCTCGCTCGCATGTAAACGCATGCGTGACACGGCAGCCGCAAGCGCCGGATCATCTGCCGCACGATCCAAGGCATCCTTGAGGAGCGCCGCAATCACGCAATCCTGCTCATACAGATCGACGGTAAAGCCCGCGGCCGCCAGCAGCAGCGAGTCCTCGCCAAAGCCTGCCGTGGCGTCAATCGCCCATGGGCGCTCGATGCCTTTTGTGCGCGCAGCCTTTACCAACAGCTCTTGCTGCAGACGGCCCTGCTTGAGCCGCGGAAGCATGCGGGTAAAATCGGCACGCAGCTCCATCGTGCCGTCGGTGAGCGTGAGGCCCTCGGGTGTCCTGGTTAACTCGAGTCCTGCCGCCCGAGCAACAGAAAAGGGATCAACGACGCCCATGAGCACTCCTTAACAAGCAAAACGAATGCGCGAGCGCCGTTCATGACGACGCCCAACCATCCGCTATTGTCCCACATGCGACATGGTCCACAGCATCCCAACGCAAAGCACCGCCATCAATCCCGTGCACACGGCAGCGATCACGGAATCACTCATGCGCCTCCCCAACGACCGCGGCTCACGCACTTGACCTGTTCCGTACATCATGGCTCCTCCTTGAGACCAGCTCTTACCATGGCCCCATCATCGCAGCGCCGCACATGAACTGCCATCGATTTGCCTTACAGCTGGCTTTCCTTTTTGAAAGATTGCCCTGCACAGACGAGAAGCGCTTTCTGACACACACGCCGTCACGTTGAACTACAATGTGCTTCACGTTATGTGCAGCATATGGGACGCGCCAGACTGGCAGCGCCCGCATCGAAAGGACTACCTATGAGCGCCGCGCGCAAGACACTCAAAATCCTTGCCCTCATCTATTTTGTTCTGGGCATCGCCAGCCTCGTCATCGGAATCGCCGGCATCGCGACCGGCAAATTTGAATCCGTCTACGGATCGAACGCCATGCTCGCCGCGGTCGTGCTTGTCGCCAAGGGCCTCATTGATCTCGCCGCGGGCGTTGCGGGCATCAAGGGCGCCAACAAGCCTTCGCAGGTGGATGCTGCGTTTAAGCTCGGCATCGTTGCCGCAATCGCCACGATTGCGCAGGCCGCGCTCACGCTTCCCGCGCTCGGCGGCAGCTCCGTCAATATCGTCGCCTTTGTCATCGTGGTGTACGACCTGTTCTTTGTTCAGCAGGCACACGCCGTTAAGACCGAGAACAAGGACCGCCTGTAAGCGCTCGCTTCTCATAACTTCTGCAGCCAAGCAACTAAAAAGGGCCGATCGCGCATCTCCGCGGTCGGCCCTTTACGTTTGCCCAGATAAAACCTGCCAAAATAAACCTGTCTTTTTTGGCAGGTTAGTGGCGGTACTCGGCGATGATGAAGT
>CABSNH010000174.1 GCA_902478985.1 uncultured Collinsella sp. | reverse complement strand
GTTGCCGATCGTGCTAAGTACATGATCGTGTCGCTGCCCGCGAACCCGGTCGGCTCGGTGGGCACGCCCGAGGTCTACGAGGAGATCATCGCTTTCGCCCGCGAGCACGACCTGCTCATCGTCCATGACAACGCGTACTCCGACATCGTGTTCGACGGCGAGCCGGGCGGTAGCTTCTTGCAGTATCCCGGTGCGCTCGAGGTGGGCGTGGAGTTCTTCTCGCTTTCCAAGTCGTTTAACGTCACCGGTGCCCGCATCGGCTTTTTGGTCGGTCGCGAGGATGTGGTCTCGGCCTTTGCCAAGCTGCGCAGCCAGATCGACTTCGGCATGTTCTTCCCGATCCAGAAGGCCGCCATCGCATGCCTTAATGGCCCGCGCGATGAGGTCGAGGCGCAGCGTTTGAAGTACCAGGAGCGCCGCGATGCCCTGTGCGACGGTCTTGAGGGCCTGGGCTGGGAGCGTCCCAACGCGCATGGCTCTATGTTTGTGTGGGCCAAGCTTCCCGGTGGCCGCACCGATTCCATGGCGTTTTGCGAGGAGCTCATGGAGAAGGCCGGCGTTGTGGTGACGCCGGGCGCGAGCTTTGGTCCTTCGGGCGAGGGGCATGTGCGCATGGCGCTGGTCCTGCCGCCCGACCAGATCGCTTTGGCTGTCGAGGCCATTCGTGAGGCGGGCCTGTATTAGAAAGCTATCTCGGCTCGTCAATAGCTCGAAACCGATTTCGTACAGTTATTTTACGAATTCTGCAAACAATTTCGGTAAACGGTCGATTTTTGGCTGCGAATAGGAGCATAATCAAAGTCCCGATTGGATGTATTGGGATTACGGCAAGCCGCTCGGGTCGTTCCCGGGCGGCTTGTTTGTGGAGAGAGATGGGAGTTTCAAATGGTTAACGAGAAGAAGGTCGCTATTGTCGGCTGCGGCTTCGTCGGTTCGTCGTCGGCGTTCGCGTTGATGCAGAGTGGTCTATTCTCCGAGATGGTTCTCATCGACGTGGACAAGAACCGCGCCGAGGGTGAGGCCCTGGATATCGCGCACGGCATGACGTTTGCCGAGCCGATGAAGATCTACGCCGGCGATTACTCCGATGTCGCCGACGCCGCCATGATCGTCGTCACCGCTGGCGCTGCCCAGAAGCCCGGTGAGACCCGCCTGGACCTGGTCAATAAGAACGTCAGCATCTTTAAGTCCATTATTCCCGAGATTAAGAAGTCTGGCTTCGACGGCATTCTGCTAATCGTCTCCAACCCGGTCGACGTTCTGACCTACGCCGCCATCAAGATGTCCGGCCTGCCCGAGGGCCATGTCATCGGCTCCGGCACCGTGCTCGACACCGGCCGTCTGCAGCAGATGCTCGGCGCTCACGTCGAGGTCGACCCACGCGATGTCCAGGCCTACGTCATGGGTGAGCACGGCGACTCCGAGTTTGTCGCTTGGTCCAGCGCTCAGGTTGCCGGCGTGCCGCTGAACACCTTCTGCGAGCTTCACGGCCACCTGGAGCATGAGGCCGCCGAGAAGCGCATCGCCGAGGACGTCAAGAACTCCGCCTACACCATCATCGAGAAGAAGCACGCCACCTACTATGGCGTCGCCATGGCCGTCAAGCGCATCTGCACTGCCGTTATGCGCGATGAGCAGACCGTTCTGCCTGTCTCCTCACTCATGGTGGGCGAGTACGGTCTGTCCGATCTGGCCATCTCCATGCCGACAGTCGTTGGCCGCGACGGCGTTGTCTGCCGCGTCCCCGTGCCGCTGAACGATGACGAGCAGCATGAGCTCACCGTCTCTGCAAAGGCTCTTAAGGACATCATCGACAGCGTCGATTTTTCCTGCTAAATCAAGCTCGCTAGAGCGAAAAGCTACAATGAAGGCGTCCGGGTCCACACGGCTCGGGCGCCTTTTTGGTACAAAGTAACCTGACTCCAATGCACCATAGTTGCCCCAATGCACCATAGTTGATGGGAGGGCCATGTCGGATTCGCCTAATTTTTTAACCTATGCCCAGACGACGTTTGATCCGTTTGAGGAGAGGCCGTTCTGCGCGGTGGATAGCCTCGTCTTTGCGTGGTTGTCCTATTTGCGTTTGCCGGGTGATATGGCGGAGCTGACGAGCTGGCAGGGCCTAGACGTACGCGAGCTGTTGCGTGCCGAGTGCTACCGGGACATGATTGACGACTTGTGGGATCCAGAGGGGAGCAGGGACTTGTTGGAGGCCGTGGCAGCAAGCCCTCGCTACCGTGGCGTGCACGTTTGCGGCTATCGTGCCGTGAGCGATGTGGTGGCGACAGAGCAGTTTGCAGCCATGGCGTTCCGGTTTCCGGCGGGGTTTAGCTATCTTTCCTTCCGGGGGACCGACAGCACGATTGTGGGCTGGAAAGAGGACTTTAACATGGCGTTCCGGTATCCTGTGCCGGCCCAGGAATCCGCGGCGTGTTATGTGGACGAGGCGGCGGATGCGATTGACGGGCCGCTTTTGTGCGGAGGTCATTCCAAGGGTGGAAACCTTGCGGTGTACGGTGCGGCGATGTGCTCCGATGTCACCCGTGCGCGAATCGAACGGGCGTATTCCCATGATGGTCCGGGTTTCGTCGAGGAGTTTCTGAACGGCAACGCCTTTGCCGATCTTTCCGGTCGAATCGACAAGACGCTACCTCGGTCGTCGATCTTTGGCATGATGTTCGAGACGCAGGAGGACTATGCCATCGTTGAGAGCACCGAGTTCAGCCTGCTGCAGCACAATCCCTTTAGCTGGGTGGTTGATGGTCGCGACTTCGTGTACTGTGAGCGCCTGTCCGCCGGTGCTCGATACGTTGATGGCTCCATTCGCGAGATGCTGCTTGCAGTTTCGCCTAGCGAGCGCGAGCGTTTTGTAGATGCGTTGTTCTCCGTGTTTGAGGCTACGGGTGCTGAGCGGTTTGCGGATATCGCTGGGAATCTGCGCGAGAGCCTGCCCGTGATGCTCCAGGCTGCGCAAGGGTTTGACAAGGATACGCGACGCTTTGTCTCGCAGACCATCGTGGCAATCCTTAAATGCGCACTGCTGCCCAAACGACCCCAGATCGACATGCCCGCCGCCGGCAAGAGTTTGGCAGAACAGCTCGAGGCTTGGCAGTCCGAGCTCCTGCGCTAGCCATTGGTGCAAAGCAACCTGTTCCCGATGCACCAATCTTCGATGCGCCTGGGGCGGGCTCGACCGCTATACTGGTTCGTGCCGAAATCGATCTAGAACGGAATGCCGTATATGAAAATCAATCACGCGATTCTGCATATCCTGGACTTTGACTCTGCCGTCAACCTGTCTCTTATACAC
>CABSNH010000173.1 GCA_902478985.1 uncultured Collinsella sp. | reverse complement strand
CACCACCGAGATATCGCCCGGGATGCTCTTCCCCATCTCGTGCAAGCGCTTGAGCAAACCGAGGGCAATGTTATCCGAGCTTGCGAACACGGCAGTGGCGTCAGTTGCGAGCACTGCCTCCGAGGCCTCGTATGCGCTCGGAATGTAGTACTCGCTCTCAAACTCCAAACGCGCGTCGATCGGCAGGCCAACCTCGCGCAGCGCGCGCTCATAGCCGGCAAGTCGCTTGCGACCCGTATTGGAACGGCGGGCATTAACCAGGCAGGCAATACGGCGGTGGCCTTGCTCGATCAGATAGCGGGTGGCCATATAGCCGCCCATCTCGTGGTCGAACATCACCTTGTCGCACTCGAGCCCCTCAATGGCACGGTCGACCATTACGGCCGGGATGGGCAGGTGGCTGACTTCTTCGCGCAGGGCGCGATCATCGGAGAACTCGTCACCCACCACCAGGAAGACGCCATCAACGCCGCGCGTCACCAGCTGGCGCAGCAGCTCCAGATCGTCATCGGCGCTTCCGCCCGAGCTGGTAATGAAGAGCGCATAGCCGTCCTCGCGGCAGCGCTTTTCCAGGCTACCGGCGAGCGAGGCAAAAAAGCGGCTCTCGATGTTAGGGACGATAAGGCCCAGCGTGCGCGACTCGCGCATGACCAGGCTGCGCGCAATCTGGTTGGGAACATAGTGGTTGCGCGCCGCGACCTCTTTGATGAGCTTGCGGTTTTCTTCCGAGATGCGACAGGGCCGATTATTGAGAACAAGCGAGACCGACGAGGGGGAAAGCCCCACCTCCTGGGCGATCTGCTTGAGGGTGACTTTGTTGGCCATCTCGCTCCTTCCGGGTTTACGCGCAATCTCTTGAAAGTATAGCGACTACCCCTCTACCTCGGTGATAAACACTTTACCAATCCGGTGGACGGCTGTTTTATCGCCGCCAGCGCACCAAATCCGTCCGGGTGGGGTATATTGCAATCGATTGATGACAACGACCACCAAAAGGCGGATATTCGTATGCACGAGAACGATTTTTTTAACGAGGACCTGCTGTGCGCGCTCGCTGGCGTTGCCGGCGAGGACAACGTGCTGATGAGCGAGCCCATGCGCGAGCACACCACGTTTAAGATCGGCGGTCCGGCCGACGTCTTTGTCACGCCCGATACTGAGCAAGGCCTCGTCGCCACGCTCGATACCTGCTATCGCTGCAATCTACCACTCACCATCGTGGGCAACGGCTCCGACTTGCTCGTCGGCGACAAGGGCATCCGCGGCGTCGTCGTAGCGCTGGGCGAGGGCCTCTCCGACATTACGGTCGACGGCACGCACGTCACGGCGGCAGCCGGCGCCTTGCTTTCCGATGTCGCAGCCGCGGCAGCCGAGGCCGGCCTTACCGGCATGGAGCCCATCTCGGGCATTCCCGGATCGGTCGGCGGTGCCTGCTACATGAACGCCGGAGCATACGGCGCCTGCATGGCCGATGTGCTGGAGTCCGTGCGCGTCTACAAGCCCGCCCGCATGCTCGACGACGGCACCCGCGGTAGCGGCAGCATTATCGAGTTCGATGTCGATGAGCTCAACCTGGGCTATCGCAAGAGCCGCATTGCCGACGACGGTTTCATCGTGCTTTCGGCCACTTTCAATCTCGCCCCGGGCAACGCCGCGATGATCAAGGCCGACATGGACGACTACCGCCAGCGCCGCGAGGACAAGCAGCCACTCGACATGCCGAGTGCCGGCTCCACCTTCAAGCGCCCCGAGGGCCACTTTGCCGGCAAGCTCATCATGGACGCCGGCCTGCGAGGACACGCCATTGGCGGCGCGCAGGTGAGCGAAAAGCACTGCGGCTTCATCGTCAACGCCGACCACGCCACCGCCGCCGACGTCGACGAACTCATCCGCGACATCCAAGCCAAAGTCAAAGAGCAGTTCGACGTAGACCTAGAACCCGAAGTCCACCGAGTCGGCGAATTTTTATAAAAAGAAGGCCCCGAAAGGGGCCTTCGCCATCTTTATATCAGACAACCAGTCCGGTGTATCGCGCTTTGAACCCGGAAGGTCCGGGACTGCGGGCGAGGCATAAGGTTGGTCGCGAGTTCCGCACGCAAAGAAGGCCACTTAATGTGGCCTTCGTCTTGCGCAGGACTGTAGAGCAGGCAACCTTATGCCTCGCCCGCAGTCCCGGACCAACCAGCTTCAAGCCGCAGTTACGACAGCGCAATACCGCCAAGCCAGCCCCAACGCACGCCAGAGCCAGTGCCATAGAAGCTAATAAACGAATCAAGCGACTTAGACGTAATGGCTCCCTCGTTGCTCATAACGATGCCGCCGCCAACGTAGATACCCACATGACCGTAGATAAGGCCCGGAGCACCCGTGCCGCTATGCGATGAGTCGGCCACGATCATGCCCACCTGCAGCGCCGAGCGGTCGGAGCTATAGCACCATGCGTTAAACATGTCGCACGCATTGCCGCCAAAGTAGCCCACGCCGGCGTTACGGAACACGTTGGTAACCCACGCCGCGCACCAGTTCTGACCCGGCGAAGGCGTGGAGTGGCACGCGTTGACGACAGCCTGCTGCTTGCCCGAGCCGGCATTCTGCTGCGGAGTTCCGGGCGCATACGATCCTCCACCCGAGCTTGAACCACCCGAGTAGGAATTGTTCTTGTTTGCGGCAGCCGCGGCAGCGGCAGCCTTCTTGGCAGCCTCCTCGGCCTGAGCGGCAGCAAGAATCTCGGAATCGCGCTGGGCCATGAGCTCCTTGACATCGTCGGAGAGGCCGTTCAGAACCGTCTGGACCTCCTGCTGCTTGGCCTGCATGTCCTGCATCTGAGCAGTCTGCTGGTCCTTGAGCTTCTCCAGGTCGGCCTTCTGCGACTCGAGCTCGGACTTCTGCGTATCGAGCTCTTTCTGGATGGTCTGGATGTCCTCGATGGCGTCACGGTCGCTCTTGTTGATCTTCTCGACGTAATGCGCGTTGGCGACGAGCTCCTCAAACGAACCAGAAGCGAGCAGCAACGACAGGATGTTGGTGCCGCCCGACTTGTAGCTGGCGGCAACGCGATCGGAAAGGTCGCCGCGCTTCTCTTTGAGCTCGGACTTCTTGGTGTCGATCTGAGCCTGCGTCTCGTCAATCTGGCCCTGTACGCCCTCGATATCGCTGAGGGTCTGGGCATTCTTGTTGGCGAGCGTCGCGTACTCATTAGCGATGCTGTCGAGCTGGGCCTGGACCTCGTCGAGCTGGGCCTGGGCGGCATTCAGTTTGTCGGTGGTTTCTTGGCTGGCCTCAGCCGCATGGGCGCGGGCGGGCAGGCCAAAAAGAAC
>CABSNH010000172.1 GCA_902478985.1 uncultured Collinsella sp. | reverse complement strand
GCCTACAAGCGCCAGCTCATGAACATCATGAAGGTGATGGACATCTACAACCGTCGCATCGCCGATCCCAACTTCCACGTAACGCCGACGACCTTCATCTTTAGCGGCAAGGCTGCCTCGAGCTACACCTTTGCCAAGGAGACCATCCGCCTCATTAACTCCGTGGCCGACGTCATCAACAACGACCCGCGCGTCAACGAGGTCATGAAGGTCTGCTTTATTCCCAACTTCCGCGTGAGCAACGCCCAGCTCATCTACCCCGCCGCCGAGATCTCGGAGCAGATCTCCACGGCCGGCAAGGAGGCCTCGGGCACGTCCAACATGAAGCTCATGATGAACGGCGCCATTACGCTGGGCACCCTCGACGGCGCCAACATCGAGATCGCCGACCTGGCCGGCCGCGAGAACGAGGCCATCTTTGGCCTGACCGCTCCCGAAGTCGAGCAGCTCTGGGCATCGAACAGCTACTTTGCGTGGGATACCCTCAACGGCGACCGCGAGCGTCTGGGCCGCGTGATGGACGAGCTCAAGGACAACACGTTTGCCGGCCTCTCGGGCAACTTTGAGAGCATCTACAACGAGCTCATGAACAACAACGACCCCGACCTGGTCATGGCAGACTTCCGCAGCTACGTGGATGCGTGGGAGAAGCTCACCGGCAGCTATGGCGACCAGGAGACCTGGAACCGCAAGGCTCTGCTCAACACCGCCTCGAGCGGCTGGTTCTCGAGTGACCGCACCATTCGCGAGTACCGCGACGAGATCTGGCACGCGTAAAGGCCGCGAGCTCCCCTATGCCAGCACGGCATTACTCGACGGGCGTGACGTTGCGCCGCGCCCGTCGCTAATGGGTTTAGGAACATCGATGACAGAAGGAGAAATCGATGAGTAAGAAAGAATGCATCGCGATGCTCCTCGCAGGAGGACAGGGCAGCCGATTGGGGGCACTCACCCAAAAGATCGCTAAACCGGCGGTTAGCTTTGGTGGCAAGTTCCGCATTATCGACTTTTCGCTCTCCAACTGCTCCAACTCGGGCATCGACACGGTGGGCGTTCTGACGCAGTATCGTCCCTACCTGCTGCATGCCTACGTGGGCTCCGGCGAGGCGTGGGATCTGGATAGCCGCGACGGCGGCGTGTCGATCCTGCCGCCGTACGAGACGCAGACCGGCGGCGCCTGGTATGCGGGCACGGCCGACGCCATTACGCAGAACCTCGACTACATCAAGGCCAACGACCCCAAGTACGTCCTGATTCTTTCGGGCGACCATCTGTATCGCATGGATTACCGCAAGATGCTCAAGACGCACATTGAGAACAACGCCGACCTCACGGTGAGCGTTATGCCCGTGCCGTGGGAGGAGGCCAGCCGCTTTGGCATCCTGACCACCGACCCCGAGGATGGCCGCATCACCAAGTTCACCGAGAAGCCCGATAAGCCCGATTCGAATCTCGCGTCCATGGGCATCTACATCTTCTCGGCCGACGTGCTGATCGAGGCGCTCGAAGAGGACGCTCTAGACCAGCGCTCGAGCCACGACTTTGGCAAGGACATCATCCCCAAGCTGCTCGGCGAGGGCAAGCGCCTGTACAGCTACGAGTTCCACGGCTTTTGGAAGGACGTTGGCACCATCGCCAGCTTCCACGAGACCTCGATGGACCTGCTGGGCAACAACCCCGAGTTCGATCTGTTCGACAAGCACTTCCCCATCATGTCCAACATCACCACGCGTCCGCCGCACTACATTGGTCCGGACGGCCGCCTGGACGACTGCCTGGTCTCCAACGGCTGCAAGATCTACGGCACCGCTCGCCACTCGATCCTTTCGACCGATGTCATCATCGAGGAGCGCGCCGTGGTCGAGGACTCCGTGCTGCTGCCGGGTGCGCACGTTAAGAGCGGCGCGCACATCTGCCGCGCTATTTTGGGCGAGAACTCCACGGTCGAAGAGGGCGTGAAGCTCGGCTCAGTCGATACCACCAAGGATACGGCCGTCGTTGGAAATGACGTCGTTATCGGGAAGGGGGAATGATCCGATGATCAATCGCAAGGCCATCGGTTATATCACCGCTAACTACTCTTCGACCTACGGCAGCGTGCTGCTCAAGGACCGCCCCATCGCGTCCGTTCCGTTTTTGGGCCGCTACCGCCTGATCGACTTCCCGCTGTCCAACATGATGAATGCCGGCATTAAGACCGTCGGCGTCGTCATGCCGGGCAACTACCGCTCGCTGATCGACCACGTGGGCTCGGGCAAGGACTGGGGCCTGGATCGCAAGAAGGGCGGCCTGTTCATGGTGCCCGGCAACGCGTATGGCACCACCAAGGGCGGCATGCGTTTTTTGCTGCGCGATATCATCTCCAACAAGACGCTGTTCCAGCGCTCGGACAAGCCCTATGTTGTGATGATGGGCACCAACATCATCTTTAACATGGATCTCAACACCATCATCGACGCGCACGAAAACTCCGGTGCCCAGATGACCGTGGTGTACTGCAAGGCCACGCGCAACGTCGATGACGAGACCAAACTCGAAATTAACGAGAACGGCCGCTTGACGGGCGTGAGCGCCGGCGTCGCGTACGGCGACAACGCCTCTATGGACTGCTGCATCGTCAACCGCGAGACGCTGCTCGAGATTATCGACCACTACCAGGCCGCCGACTATCTGGACCTGCTCGAGGCACTCCAGGGCGACTTTGGCAACATCGACGTGTGCAGCTACGAGTACAAGGGCGAGGTCGTGGGCGTGTTTAGCGAGAAGTCGCTGTATCGCCGCAGCATGGACCTGCTCGACCAGACCGTGGCCGACCATCTCTTCGATCCCGAGCGCCCGATCCTGACCAAGGCTCACGACGTGCCGCCTTCGCGCTATGCGACCGGCAGCCACGCGTGCAACTCGATCATCTCGGCCGGCTGCATCATCAAGGGCACCGTGCGCAACTCGATCCTGTCGCGCGGCGTTGTGGTCGAGGAAGGCGCCTCGGTGACCAACTCGATCATCAACCAGAGCTGCATCATCAAGAGCGGCGCCCGCGTAGAGAATGCCATCCTGGACAAGAACAACGTGGTTCCCACCAACACCGAGCTTCGCGGCACACCCGAGAACATCCTGGTGCTGGGCAAGGCTCCGTTAACTTCCGACACCACCATCGTGCGTTAACGTTGGCACCGTAACATCGCTCGTAACAGGTAGAATAGCCGCCCGGTTAGCGCCAGGCGGCTATTCTCGAATTGCAACATGGGAGACAATATGGCAGATTCCAGCAAAAAGATGCAGATCGTGTTTGCCTCGGCCGAGTGCGCACCGTTTGTTAAGACCGGTGGCCTGGGTGACGTGGCGGGCTCGCTGCCTGC